>JAMFSY010000031.1 GCA_026225555.1 Methylacidiphilales bacterium | reverse complement strand
GTTGCTCTGCGATCATCTCTCCGGCATGACGGATGCCTATGCGTTGCGCAGCTACAAGCGGCTCTTCGATCCCGATTATGGATCGATCTCGGAGTTGATTTAAGAGCTTGCTGAAAAAGGCCCTCTCCAAAAAATTTCAGTCGTCCTGAGCTTGTCGAAGGATCAGTTCTGCTTCGGTAAAAACAAGAAGGCATCCGACCTGATCCTTCGACAAGCTCAGGATGACTACCTTTTTCAGCAAGCTCCTAAGCCGGACGGCATCGGAGGCGCCGTCGCTACCTTGCAAACTGATCATTCGACAAATTCCGCCCGACCGCCTTCACTAGCGGTTTATCCCTTTACGGCCTGATTGCATTCATGTCCTCGCCCTTCATTGTCGTCCCGACTTATCACGAGCTCGAAAATCTGCCCCGGTTCACGGAACAGCTCTGGACCGCCCTGCCGCAGGCGCGACTGCTGCTGGTCGATGACGCCTCGGGCGATGGCACGCCCGATTGGGTGAAGAGCCATCTGCTTTACCAGAAGCAACTTTTTCTCCTCGAACGCGCCGGGAAACAGGGGCTCGGCTCCGCTTACGTCGCCGGATTTTCCTGGGTCACCGCGCACCTTCCCACGATGGAGCCCTGCACCGCCGTGGTGCAGATGGACGCCGATCTCTCGCACAATCCCGACGCGATCAAGGACCTGCTGGGCGCGCTCGACGCCGGGGCGGACCTCGTCCTGGCCACGCGCTATCGCGGCGGCGTGCGGGTGACCAACTGGCCGTTGCGCCGCCTCCTGCTCAGCCTGGGCGCGGCCCAGTATGTGAAGCTCATCACCGGCATGCCGTTCAGCGATCCCACGGGCGGCTTCAAGGCCTTCCGCCCGGAGAAGCTCGGCGAGCTCGACCTGGAGCAGATCCATTCGGACGGCTATGCCTTTCAGATCGAGGTCACGCACATGGCGTGGCGGCTCGGGTGGAACATCAGCGAGGTGCCGATCACCTTCGAGGACCGGGCCGCCGGAGTCTCGAAGATGTCGACGCGCATCGTCCGCGAAGCCGTCTGGCGCGTGCCGTGGATGGCCCTGCATCGCCGCCGCCTGAAGCCCCGGACGGAGTCCGCGTTCGCGCAGAAACGATCCTCGTCATGACATCGACCACCGTCGCCGCCAACGTTCCGCTGGAGCAGGAACATCATCGCCTGCCGCCGTCGCGCCCGGAGCGTTTCCTGCCGTCCGATTTCATTGCCGCTGCGGTCGTCTTTTTCACCACGCTGGGTGTCTACATCGCCACGCTCGCGCCCAACGTCACGCTGGAGGATTCGGGCGAGCTGATCACCGCCGCGACAAAATTCGGCGTGGGCCATCCGCCCGGTTACCCGCTCTGGACGATGGCGGGCTTCCTGATCTCGCACCTGTTTCCCTTCGGCAACCTGGCGTGGCGGATCAATCTTCTGGACGCGCTCATCGGCGGCGTTTCCAACGCGGTGCTGACATTGCTGGTCTGCCACTCGAGTCGCTGGTTGCTGCAGCGTTGGGCGGCGGCGGAAGCGCAGGCGACGTTGCGTCCGTTCTGTTTTTACGTGGGCATGCTGGGCGGGCTGGCGATCGGGTTCAGCAACCAGATGTGGGGCCAGGCGGTCATCGCCGCGGTGCATGGCACGCTGAACGCGCTCTTCGTCAATCTGGTCGTCTTTACCTTTTATCTCTGGATGCTCGAGCCGCAGAAGACGAACCGGCTAATTGTCTGCGTCTTCATCTTCGGGCTCGGCCTGACGAACCACCACACGCTCATCCAGATGATCCCGGCGATCCTGGTCGCAGCGGTGCTGCTGCGCGCGGGCGTCTTCTGGTCCGTCTTCCTCGCGGTCAATCTCTTCAGTCTCTCGATTCTCATTTACCTGAGCTGGCTGTCGGCCGATCCGCAGTTGCACGACATCAGCGACTGGATGGCGCTCTTCATTCTCGCGGGCACGGCGCTCGTCTCTTTTTATTATCTGCGGCAGTTCGAGTGGCGCCGCTTCCTGGTCGGAGCGATCGGCGCGCTCTTCTTCTTCTGCTACGGGCACTATTTCATGGGCCCGAGCCAGTTCGATACCGCCCGCTACCTGCATCCGCATCATCTCATTCTCCTGGGCAGCTTTGAGCATCCGGGCTGGCTGCAAATCACGGCCATGCACGGGTTCTGGATGCTGGCGCTGGCCGCAGTCGCGCTGGGCCTGCTCTTCACCTCGTCGCTGGATCGCCGGCTGATCATCGGTGTCTTCGTCGCGGGCTGGGTGGGCCTCGTGCCTTATTCCTACGAGAGCTTCGCTTCCGCCACGCATCCGCCGATGAACTGGGGCTACCCCTCCGAGCGGGCCGGATTCTATTACGCGGTGAGCCGCCAGCAGTACCCGGAAAGCCTGCCCAACCTGATCAAGAATACCATCGGCAAGGTGGTCGGCGTCATCCCGCGCGAGGAACACACCGACGTCGCCCTTGGCCGGCCCCGCTATTTCGACCGGCTCGGGCTGACGTTTTATTACTACGGCGAGGACCTGGTGGACAATCTCACCGTCCCGCTCATCGTGCTCGCGCTGGCCATCCTGATCTATCTGCGAAGATGCGACCTGCAACAGGCGAACTGGCTCATCTTCCTCCTCTCCGCCTTTTTCTTTGTCGGCTTCATGCTCTACCTGATCGAGCCGCAGGATGGCTTCGATTTCGAGCGCAACATGCAGTATGAGGTCTTCCACCTCCAATCGCACTGCATCTTCGTCATCTTCATGAGCTACGGCGTGCTGGCCGCGATCATTTATCTGCATGAAGTCTGGCCGGAGGTGACGGCGCGGACCGGGCGGGTCGGCTTCGGCGTCCCGGCGCTCTTCCTCGCCTTATTTCCATTCTGGAGCAACGTGGGCACCTGCAATCTTTCCGGGCATTGGTTCGGCTGGATGTACTGCACCGATATCATGCGGCCGATGGACCGGAACGCGGTCTACCTGGGCGGCTCGGACCCGGGGCGCTTTGTGCCGACCTTCGGCGCGTTCGTGGAAAGCCAGCAGGACAACGCCTGGAAGCGCGATCCTTCCTTCGATCGCCGCGACGTGACCGTGATCACGCAAAACGCGCTCTGCGATCCCTTTTACAGCCACTACATTCGCGACCAATACGATCCGCGTTTCCGTCCGACGACCTTCACCCCTTTCGAGAAATGGCTGGGCCGCGATCAGGCCTACCCGCAGGTGCCGGTGACGATGGTGAGCGAGAAGGAATTGGCCGCCTGCTGGACCGAATATGAGCATCGCCCCGAGGTGTTGGTTCACATTCGCCGCGGCGAAGTGGTGCCGCGGCCGGGCACGAACGACGTCTTCGAGATCAACGGGATCGTCGCGCAAAAGATCTTCGAGAAGAACAAGAAGGACCACACGTTTTACATCGAGCAGAGCGTCCCGATCGAATGGATGTATCCGTACCTGCTGCCCTCGGGGCTCATCTTCAAGCTGAATCCCGACCCGTTGAAGACGCTGCCTCCCGGGGCGACGGACGCGGATCGCAAGTTCTGGGATGCCTATAGCGCGCGCCTGTTGCAGGACCCCGGTTTCCGGCCCGACAATCACGCGACCGATACCTTTGGCAAACTCGCGTTCTGGCACGCCGATCTTTACCGCTACCGGCAGATGCCCAAGGAAGAGGAATATTGGCTGCGGATGGCGCTCACGCTCAGCCCGCAATTGCAGGATGCGGTGAGCACGCTGGCGCATCTGCTCGTCTCCCAGCAGCGTTTCGACGAGGCGCTGGCCGTGGCCCGTCAGGCTGAGCTGGACGATCCCCGCAACGAGGCCTTTCCGCCGTTGGTCGGCTGGGTCGTGGAGGGGAAGACCCTCGCCGACCAGGAAAAGGAACTCCGCGCCGAGTTGTCGAAATCGCCCCAGGCCGCCTACGATCTCAAGCTGAACATCGGTCTGGCGCGCATCTTCGAAAACGAGGGGAAGTTCGACGATCTGAATCAGCGCCTGCGCTTCATCGCCGGGCTGACCAATTGGGATCGCGAGAATATGTCCGCGATCATCCAGTATTACGTGGATCAGGTCCACAACCCCGAGGCGGCCATCGCCTTCCTGGAGACCCGGGCGC
>JAMFSY010000169.1 GCA_026225555.1 Methylacidiphilales bacterium | reverse complement strand
CTTGCAGCAGCATGCCGAATAAAAGCAGCAGGCTGAGGATATTTCCCGGCGTCAGCAGAGCCGGAGCGGAAGGGGCGGCGGGAGCGAGTGAAAAAGTATGGGATGGGGAGATTTCCGGCGCGGCGGCAGGAACAGATGATGGGAAAGCCTCGGCGACTTTCGGCGCGGGCAACGGCACGATCCAGGTCAGCCGGGGTAGGAGGAGAATGCCCGCCGGGAGCAGGGCCACGACGATTAAACCGAGCAGCACGACGAGATGGCGTTCGGCGGCGGAGGCGCGGGGCAGGATCAGCAATAGCGCGAAGACCAGAGAGAGAACCAACGAACTGCGCAGCGCGACCTCGGCGAGATAATGCAGGAGGTTCATGGCGGCTTAGCGACCAGCGCGGCGGGCTTCGTTGATTTGCGCGGCGAGACGGTCGAGCTCCTCGCGGCTGATTTTCTCCGCACCGGAATCGAGCAGGGCGGCGACGAGTTGTTCGCGGGAGCCTTCGAAAAGACTGTCCAGCATCTGCTTGAGGATCGATTGACGAGCCTTGGCCGGGGCCATCGCCGGTTTGTAGATGTAACGCGGGCCGTCGCTCTTGTGGGTGAGCACGCCCTTTTCCTCCATGACGCGCAGGAGGGCGCGGACGGCGGAATAGCTGGGCGGCTCCGGCAGGCGCTCGCGGATTTCCGAAGCGGTCCCCTCCCCGGAAGCGAGAAGGATGTCCATGACCTGCCGTTCGCGGCGGCTAAGTTTTTGGGACCAGGAGGTTTTTTTCATGCTGGAATTTCAGCAGTATGCTGGAAAAACAGCATGTGTCAAGAAGAGGCAATCAGCACTCCCTAAAGGATACGCTAGGATCGGAAACAAACGCATGGCGCCGCCATTGAAATCGGCTAGCTCGTGGCAGATTATGAGTTTACGGAGCAGTTTACCATTTGATCGCAGACGGCAACGACAAACTTAAAAAAGCTCAAAGCTGCGTATCCAGCCAAGCCTTGAAACGATCGAGATCATGCGACCAGAAGACTTGGATATTATGATCGATGAGTCGCGCCACGTCTTTTGAAGCAATGACTCCCTGTAAAATTGCAGTAGTTATGACAAAACTTCCCCAATGCGTGCGCCACGCTTCGGCTTTCTTTATAACGTCGTTGATCCGTTTTACGGAATTCGTCTGGTCGTTGGTAACTTTGCATTCGATAGCCGCCACTCCGGTATTCTTCAAGCCGCAGGCAATATCGACCTCTTGTGGAGTTACCGACGCGGTAGCAAACCGGGTTTTGTGCATGAAACTCTTTCTCGGCAAGGCGGCCCGCTTGTCAATTAGAAGACTCGGAAGCTGGGCCCAATCGTCTTGAAGAAGAAGGTCGATGACAGCTTTTTCCTGTTGGGCCGCATATCGGTTTCTTTGTAAGGTCGCAACACGTTGCCCAGCGATCAACGGAGAAACTGACAATAAAATTTCTTTCAACTGCGCGCGCGAGGGAATCCCGTCTCGATCTAACCAAGGGGTCAAATGTTTGTTTCTCCACAGAGCAAAGGAGGAAGCAACCTTAAGCGCTTTTTCCAATGAAACGGGCCGCTCGTCCTTCTCAGATGACTTCGGCCATTCCGGACATCGCAGTTGAAACTGATCCTGACTAAGGGGCGGTGCAATGAGATGTCGAAAAACAAGCATATGTCCCCCATTGGCGACCAATGCCTGCTCCAGATTTCGCAAATTATTCGAGGCCCTTAGAGCTGCGGTGATGAGCTTGCCTGCCTCCCTGAGCGCGAGGTGCCAGACCTCCGCATCCTCTAACGGATTAATCTGATTTAGATAAAGCTCTCGAGCCTTAACTGACTCAGTTGTGTGGAACTCTTTGAGGGTTTCTGCTGTCACATTTTCAAGCAAGTATCCTCGATTAGAGGAAGACGTGAAACTCGCCGATAGGGCGCCGCTTTCCGCGATGCTCCGTTTCGAGCTTCTTCTTTTACCGTATAGTGGATTGCAGCAGTTAAACGCGCAGGAAGAGGCAGTAGATCTCGCAGGGTAAATTCCTTCCCGATACGAGCTTCTGCAAAAGCGTGATGATATAATGAGTCGCCTACAGTGGCAGCTAATTTAGGGGGAACCGCATTGCCAATTAACCGATACTGGGTCGCCAAGTTTCCCGCGAAAATCCAATCTTGCGGAAAAGTCTGCAAGATGGCGCATTCGATTGGACATAACCGCCGTAGTCCAAGCTTTGCATCCTTTATCCAGTCCTGTTGTGCGCTAGCCGTCACCGTACGGGCGGGTAAATTCAAATCTGCAACAAACGCCCCCTGCTTATATCCCCAATGGCCACCAGGTCTTGTGCTTTCGACTTTACCCCGGCTCTTGACTCCGGACCCTGGGGTAAGATGGGACAATTCCTCAGCCAAGCTACCCGAGGGGCGAATAATGTTTTCTCGGGAAAGCGGAGTCAGTTGGGAAAGACTCTGTTTCATGCTAACCCATTCCTTCAGCCCCAGTGTGCCGAGCTCCTTCCCATGTGTGGGGACAGGAAATGGAGGAGTATCTCCGCGGCGATAACCCACGACAAATAAACGAACTCGTCGTTGCGGGACACCGTAATCAGCCGCATTTAAGAGGGCAACCGCCGTCTGGAATCCCGCGGATAGTAGACGAGAACGGATCAATTGAAGTGCAGAGCCAGGATTACCGTCCGGCCCTCTCGCCGTTAATAAGCCTCGAACATTTTCAAAGAGCAACCAGCGAACATCCAATTCTCCCGCGAGCCTGATAAAATCGGAAAATAACTGACCGCGCGGATCTTGGAATCCTTGTTGATGGCCAGCACTACTCCAAGATTGGCACGGCGGGCCGCCCGCCAAGAGAGCGACATCTCCACGACAAACTCCCGCTTTCGACAAAATTTCGCGACCTCGAGAATTGCGAATATCCGCCTCTTCCACAAAAGCATTGGAAAGAAAGGGCGCGGTTGAGCCTGCTTTTTTCTTGTTAAGCCGTAATGTTTGGACTGCGGCAGCATCGATATCGGAGGCATAACGGCAATCCCATCCAGCCCTCTCAAGACCAAGGTCAAGGCCGCCGGCTCCGGAAAACAGAGAGATGTAGGAACGTCCCTTAGTTTCCTGCTTAGTGATGGGAACCGCGCTCTCTTTCATTACCTTTTTGTATAATTAGGGGAAAGAATTTGCAACAGGGAAATCAACCCCGAGCAACGGGCCTTTATCGCGGATAATGAGTAGAAGAATAAAGGGACGATCGTCTCTGTCTCGGGAAATTATTGAAGTGCGAGGTCGTAGACCCCCGCTACACTGGGGGAATTATGTCGAAGGCGTCGAAGAGGCATGGGGAGTTGGTGGGGGAAATCCGGAAGCTGGATAGGGCTTATTATGAGGAGGCGGCGCCGTTGGTGTCGGACCTCGAATATGATGCGCTTTATCGGGAGTTGGTGGAGCTGGAGGGGGCGCATCCGGAGTTGCGGACGGCGGACTCGCCGAGTCAGCGGGTGGGGGGCGCGCCGTTGGCCCATTTTCGGTCCGTGGCGCATGCATTGCCGATGCAGAGCCTGGACAATACCTACTCGGCGACGGAGCTGGAAGCTTTCGTGGACCGGGTGCAGCGGGCACTGGAGGGCGAGAAGCTGAGTTTCGTGATCGAGCCGAAGATCGATGGCGTGGCGGTGAGCGTGCGTTACGAACGGGGCAAGCTGGTGCAGGGGTTGACGCGGGGGGATGGACAGAAGGGCGATGATATCACGGCGAATTTGCGGACGATCCGGCAGTTGCCGTTGGAGATCGCGCATGAGGCGGAGGTGCTGGAGGTGCGGGGCGAGGTTTATTATCCGCGGGCAGCTTTCGACAAGCTGAACCAGCAGCGGGAGGCGGCGGGCGAGGCGACTTTTGCCAATCCGCGCAACGCGGCGGCGGGAACGCTGAAACAGCTCGATTCGCGGCTGGTGGCGAAGCGGCCGCTGGCGATCGTGCTTTATGGGCCGGGCAAGTTGAAGGGCGTGGCGTGCGCGTCGCAGCAGGAGTGGCTGAAGCTGATCAAGGTAGCGGGGTTGCCGGTGCCGGAAAAATTTTGGTTCTGCCATACGAAGGCGGAGCTGTTGAACGCGGTGGAGGAGCTGGACGTGGAGCGGCGCGGCTTTGCCTACGCGACGGACGGGGCGGTGGTGAAGCTGAATGAGTGGCGTTTGCGGAATGCGCTGGGGACGACTTCCAAGGCGCCGCGCTGGGCGATTGCCTATAAATACTCGGCGGAGAAGGCGGTGACGACACTGGAGGGGGTGACTTTTCAGGTGGGGCGGACGGGGGTGATCACGCCGGTGGCGGAGTTGAAGCCGGTGCTGCTGGCGGGGTCGACGGTGGCGCGGGCGACGCTGCATAATTTCGAGGAGATCAAGCGGAAGGACATCCGCATTGGCGATCACGTGAACGTGGAGAAGGCGGGCGAGGTGATTCCCGCCGTGCTGGGTGCGGTGACGGAGGCGCGGACGGGGAAGGAGAAGGCGATCGAGGCGCCGGAGGCTTGCCCGGCCTGCGCGACGGCTCTGATTTGGGATGGGATCTTTTTACGCTGCCCGAATCCCTCCTGCCCGGCGCAGACACAGCGGCGGTTGCAACATTTCGCGCAACGGGGGGCGATGGATATCGACGGGATGGGGGACGTGCTGGTGGAGCAACTGGTGGCGTCGAACTTGGTGAAGGACCCGGCGGACCTTTATCAACTGACGCTGGAGCAGCTTTCGGGGCTGGAGCGGATGGCGGAGAAATCGGCGCGGAACGTCCTGGCGGGGATCGAGGCGAGCAAGCAGGGCGATTTGTGGCGGCTGATTTTCGGGCTGGGCATCCTGCATGTCGGGGCGGGCTCGGCGCGGGCGCTGGCGAATCACTTTGGCTCGCTGGAGAAGCTGGCGGCGGCGACGCAGGAGGAGTTGCTGGCGATCCATGATATCGGCGAGGTGGTGGCGGAGAGCATCGTGACGTGGTTCGCGAGCGAGGAGAACCAGGAGTTACTGCGGCGTTTGCGCGAGGCGGGGGTGGATCGGCAGGCGCAGAAGGTGAAGGCGGCGGCGGGCGGGAAAGAGATCGCGGGCAAGACGTTTGTGCTGACCGGGACGCTGAGCGAGCCGCGCGAGGATGTGAAGGAGCGGATTATCGCGGCGGGCGGGAAGGTGGCCGGGAGCGTGAGCAAGAAGACCGATTACGTGGTGGCGGGGGAGAACGCGGGCTCGAAGCTGGCGGATGCGGAGCGGCTGGGCGTGCGGGTTTTGACCGAAACGGCATTTGCCGAGCTTGCGGAAAAGTGAACCCGTTCGTATCGTAGTGGAAGGTAAAATCCCCTTTTGCTCCTGTGAGAATTTTAGCGCTTCTTTTCCTTCTTTTAACGACTTCGCTACCCGGCGTGGCCCAGGTGCCCGATCCGGGTACCGTGGGAAATCCCGGCGCGGCGCAGGATGCGGAGGCGGCGCGGGAAAAGATCCTGAAGGCGTCGGACCAGATCGACATGATCCAGGGTAATTACGAGACGACGCGCGTGACGCTGGCGGCGATGAAGACCGATATCACGCAGTTGCAGGCGGACAATACGGAGTTGAAGCAACAGATTGCGGATTTGCACTCAGCGTTGGATCGGTCCGAATCGCAACGGGTGAAGGATCGCGAGGAGATGATCAACCAAGTGGCGGAGTTGATCGCGACGGCGAGCAAGGGCTCCAGTCCGAAGCCAAGCGCGAAGAGGCATGCGGCTCCTACGGCAGCGACGGAAGAGATCGTCCCGGAGGACCATTCCTCGGCCTCGACCGAGGTGCATGCGCCGAGCGTGGAACCGGCGGCGGGCGCGGGGGCGAATCCAGTTCCTCCTCCCACGGGTAGCCCGGATAGCTCGGGCGCGCATCATGATACGGAGGTGGCGTCGAACGATTCCTCACTGGCTCCGCCGGTGGACGCATCCCAGCCTCCTCCACCGCCGCCGAAGCCGCAGAAGGGTTATTACCACGTGGTGGAGGCGGGCGAGACGTTGACGATGATTTGCAGCGCCTATCGCGACCAGGGCGTGAAGGTGAGTGTCTCCCAAGTGCGCAAAGCCAATGGCCTGACCGAAAAGAGCGTGCTAAAAGTGGGGCAGAAATTATTTATCCCGAAATCCGGAACATGAGCGATCTAGTGGAAATCAACAGCGAGCAGCCGATGCTCTGGCGGGTGAAAAAGCTGCCGGACAATGCGATCTATGGCCCCGTGGACGCGGTGACGCTGAAGGAATGGGCGAACTCGGCGCAGATCTCGCCGCAGGACCAGATCGACCAGAGCGACGAGAGCTGGAAGCCCGCGCCGGAGGTGGAATTCCTGGACATGCTCTGGCTGGTGATGTTGCCGGACGAGGAGATTTACGGGCCCACGACGGTGGGAACGTTGCGGGAATTCATCCACGAGGGGTTGATCAGCGAGAAGACGCATGCGACGCATGTGAAGACGCATCAATCGCTGCCGATCGGGGCGCTTTTCGCGGCGTTGGATTTCGAGAAGAAACGGGCCATGAAACGTCCGCCGAAGGAGGCGAAGAAGTCGACCGCGTCGCTGGCGGTGGACATGGCGAAGGACCAGCGCATCCGCCAACTGGAGGAAGATTTGAAAGCCCTGCGGCAGGAGCACGAGAGCCTGACCCACAAGTATCGGCAGCTGAACCTGCAGATGCAGGAGAGCACGAAGACGAGCCGGCGTTAAAAACAAAGGCCGGGGAATGTGCTACTTTGAAAAGAAGCGCACCCGCGCAAGCATCCACTTTATCTAGAATGTTATGAGTTCATCCCCTATTCCCGTCACAGTGATCACCGGCTTTTTGGGCGCCGGAAAAACGACGCTGCTGAATCGCATCCTGACCGAAAATCACGGCAAGCGGATCGCGGTGATCGAAAATGAATTTGGCGAAATCGGCGTGGACCATCAATTGGTCATCCAATCCGACGAGGAAATCTTCGAGCTGAACAACGGCTGCATTTGCTGCCGCGTGCGGGGCGACCTGATCCGCATCCTGGCGAAGCTGCGGCAGCGCAGCACGAAGTTCGACAAGGTGTTGATCGAGACGACGGGCATGGCCGATCCGGGGCCGGTGGCGCAGACGTTCTTCACGGACGAGGAAGTGAAGGAGAGCTTCGCGCTGGACGGCATCGTGACCGTGGTGGACGCGAAGCATGTCGGCCTGCATTTCGACGACATGCGCGAGGTGCGCGAGCAGATCGGGTTCGCCGATGTCATCCTGCTGAACAAGACCGATCTTGTCTCGCCCGAGGAACTGGCAAAGACCGAGGCGCGGATCCGCAAGATGAATCCCATGGCGAAGCTTTATCGCACGGAGAAGTCGGGCCTCGATCTCGACAAGGTGCTCGATATCGGCGGCTTCGACCTGAAGCGCGCGCTGGAACTGGAGCCCGACTTCCTGAAGGCCGAAGAGGAGCATGATCACGACCACGGGCATGATCATGACGAAGAGGGCCACGAGCATCATCACGAACATGAGGATGAGCATAAGGACCATCATCACGCGGAGGATGTGACGTCGGTGGGCATCAGCACGCCGGGGGATCTCGATGAGAAGAAGCTTTCCGATTGGCTGGGCACGCTGCTGCGCACGAAGGGGCAGGATATTTTCCGCATGAAGGGCGTGCTGG
>JAMFSY010000168.1 GCA_026225555.1 Methylacidiphilales bacterium | reverse complement strand
TCGATCTCCAGCAGGCGCTTGGTTTCGCGGGGCCGTCGGTCATCATGGCCAATGCCTGCGCGAGCGGCGCCAATTCCATCGGCCATGCCGCCGAGTTGATTTCCGTGGGCGCGGCCGATTGCGTTTTGACGGGCGGATTCGAAACGCTGACTGAACTTGTCTTCGTCGGCTTCGATTGCCTGCAGGCGACCTCCACGGACAAGTGCCGGCCCTTCGACCTGAATCGCTCCGGCCTGCTGCTCGGCGAGGCGGCGGCGTTCCTCGTCCTGGAATCGGTCGAGCATGCGCAACGGCGCGGTGCGGCTTCTCTTTGCCGCCTCAGTGGCTACGGTTACGGCACCGATTTCTTTCATCTCACGCAGCCGCAACCCGAGGGCGCGGCACTGATCGAAGTCATGCGCGCCGCTGCGCAGCAGGCTCAGGTCGCGCCGGAGGAGATCGGCTATTTCAACGCGCACGGCACGGCCACGCCGATTAATGACGGCGCCGAGGCGAAGGCCTACCATGGTTTCCTCAACGGCGCTCTCCCGCAGGCGCGGATTAGTTCCACCAAGGCGGCGATCGGCCACACGCTCGGGGCCGCTGGTTCGATTGAGGCGCTCTTCGCCCTTCAAGCGTTGCGGACCGGGAAGCTTCCGCCGCAGCTCAATCTCCAAAATCCTATTCCCGAAATCGCGCCCGCTCTGGTGATGAAAGCGGAACCGGCGCGCGATCTTCAACATGCCATGAGTGTGAACCTCGGCTTCGGCGGTTCCAACGCGGCGCTTCTCTTTTCCAAATATGAAAGTTGATCTCGCGGTCATTGGACAAGGCGCGGTGACTCCGGCTGGCATCGGCCTGAAGGCGTTGCGGCAGGGCCAGCCGACACCCAGCCAACTCGCCGGTGTGCGTCGACCCGAACAAAAGTGGCCGGTCCTCCGCGTCGATTTGAAAGACCCCGCGTTGGCTCGCTGGCAGAGCGAGCCGCGCCTGCGCCGCTCGAGTCCGATCACGCTTTTTCTGATTGAAGCCGCCGAGCAGGCGCTCGCGGGAATCTCGCCGGAAGACCGCGCGCAGACCGGCCTTGTCGTTGCGTTCTCCGCCGGATGCCTCATTTACAGTCATCGCTTTTTCGAGGGAATCCTGAAGCAGGGCCAGAAGCTGGCCAGCCCCGCCTTGTTCCCGGAAACGGTCTTCAATTCACCCGGCAGTCACGTGGCCGCGACCCTCAAATTGAATGGCGCGGTCTCCGCGCTCGTCGGGGATGAGACCGCCTGGATTGCGGCGCTCAAGACCGCTTCCGTCTGGCTGCAACAGGAGCGGGTCAGGCAGGTGCTGGTCCTCGGCGCGGAGGAATTCGATCCGCTCGTGCTCGACGCCTATGAAAGCGCGCGCTGGCTGCGGCGGGATTCCGCCTCGCCTGGTTTTTTGACGAGCGAGGGCGCGGCGGGGCTTCTCGTTCGCCGCGCCGTGGCGGGCGATGCGCGCGTGATCGAAACGGCACGCGACGGCTTTATCTACCGCACGCCGAAGCAGGCCGCCGTTGCCGCGGACAAGCTTCTCGCGGATCTCGATCCCGCATTGCCCATCTATCGCACCGCGCAACATACCTGGCTGGGAGCGTTGGAAAAGAAAACGACCGCTTCCCATCCCATGCCCCCGGGGGAGAATCCGCCCTATCTCGGCGAGGCTTTCACCGCCTCGGCGGCGTGGAATACTCTTCGCGCGCTGGACGCTTTGCCGTCATCGGCTCCCTTGCTGATTCTTCCCATCTGGGGGCTGAATCATCAGTTAGGCGCGCTATCCTTCAAGACGGGTCTTTGATTCGCTTGCTTGCAGAACCTGACGCAGGGGATACAGTCCGCAGACCATGACGGCAGATACCCAACTCGATGACCTCCGCAAATTATTGGTTGAAAATTGCATGCTCCGGGTGCAACCGGAGGAGATCCAACTTGAAACGACGCTCTTCGGTCCCGGCAGCCTCGGCCTCGATTCCATCGACGCGTTGCAACTTACCGTCGGCATCGAACGCACCTACGGCATCGCGATCAAGGACCCGGCGGTCGCGCGGGAAGCTTTCCACAGCCTTCAGACCTTGCAGCAGTGGCTGCGGGAGCAATTGAAGGCCAATCCTCCCGCTGCGTAGGCGGGCTGGCCCGTGGCGCTTTTCCCCCGATCTCTCCTGCGGCTGCTCCTGATCCCGGGCGTCCTCGGGCTGGGTTTGTGGAGCCTCTTCACGCTGCGTTTTCAGACGGAACTCCTGCCGCTTTTTCCCCAGGATCTCGCGTCCGTGCAGACGCTGAAAAAGGCGCAGGCGCAGATGGTTTCCGAAAGCGAAGTGCTCGCCGTCGCGCAGCCCGGCACCAATCCCGGTTGGGCTGGCCTGGAGAAAATCGCGAGTCAGTTGGCGGGTCAACCGGGCATCGCTTCAGCTCAGGTGGGCATGGGCTCGAGCGGTTCGCCGACGCAATGGCTGGCCGGGATGATCATCGCCTTGCCGCCGGAACGCTTTGTCGATTTTAAGAAAGCGCTTGGGCCCGATGCAGTCGCCGCGCGGTTGCGCACAACGCTCGCCGACATGTCGGGCGCGCTCG
>JAMFSY010000030.1 GCA_026225555.1 Methylacidiphilales bacterium | reverse complement strand
CCATCCGTGGTCGATTGGTCGATGATGTTGGCCCCGATCTGAAGAATTTGATAATCGAGAGTTGTGTCGTAGTTATAGTCGCTCGCCTCCTCAAGATGCCCGTTCGGATTCGTGGCGCCCTTGGCCAGGGAGCCGGCGGTAAGGGCGGCTTTGAGGAGTTCAAAGAAATCCGGTTCCCGCGCGGCATCGCGGATCAGGCTCAGATAACCGATGATGGGTTGTCCCGAGGAACCGACTATCCCATGACTATAGGTCCAGCCCGTGTTATTCCAGGTGAGACCAAAATATTTCTGGATGTTTTCCGGCGTTCCCTGCTGAAGAAATGCCTGCGTGATTCCATCGTTTTGAAGGGATTGCATGTCGACATCGTTCATGCCGCGAGTGGCGCTTGGTCCCTTGTAAGTGATCCAGGCGAGCCGATTGAGGGGAAAACGCTTTTTGACCAGGGGTTCGCCCACCACGGCCATATCCTGCGCCTGAACAGGATTTGTACCGGCATTTCGATCAAAGGCATTCGTGACGCGGATGGATAAAAAAGGCGGATTAAAATTGTTATCCTGGCCGACAGAATTATTGCCCGCGCTTGAATTCCCCTGAGAATCCGTGTCGGAAATAAGTGGACGACCGGAGGCGGGCGTAAACGACGGTTGATTAAGATCCCGGCTGAAGGTGCCGAAATACTGAAGACTGTTTTGCAACGCAGCGTCGCTCGTTGCCCCCAGAGCATTGTTGAAAAAATCGATCAACTGCTGCCTGCTCGCGAACTTCTGATCCGAAGCCCCCCCGGGGGCCAGAGTCGTATTGGCCGTGGTAAGAAAGCCGGTGGTATTGCCCAGTATGGCATTGAAGTAATTGGTCGTCGCCGCGCTGTTGAACGTGAAATTCGGAAAGGCGCCGCCGGGTTGGGCCGACGCATAATTGCGCCAGCCGACCAAAGCGTCGGTGGCTGCTGCGGTCATGCCGGGAATCTGCGTTAGGTCGGCATAGGCCAGTCCTGTCTTGTTGGCGGATTGGATCTGAGTCGCCGTGGAGGGACAGCCCGCCACGTTAGCGTCCAACAAGCCGCCTTCGTCGTAGATGGCATAGGCATAACGTCCTATCACGAATTTCCCGTTGGTTTGGGACGCGTTGTTCACCGTGGAACCTGTTGCCCCGAATGTGGCGGACACGGTCGATCCTCCCGGATTGCCGCCATCCCGGGACACCAGGATCCAGCTCGGCGCGGTAAAGGCGTTATTGGGGGTTAGATCCGTAGTGCTGGAGGGAGTCGCCTTGGGCAATAGCAGTGGCTGGTTCCAGCGCGCCCTTGAAACGGACCGTCCATTGAGCGAAGGATTGATCGTGGAGTCGGTGGTCGCAGGGGAAGGACCTCCGGGATAAAAAGGAAGATTGGTGCTAATCTTCAGCAAGTTGGGTAAGGCTATGTTGGCTCCCACTCCATAGGGCACGGCGTTGGTGGCGTTTAAAGGGGTATAGTATGTAGAGGTCACGCCCTCGGCCGTGATGGTACTCGGAGTCGATCCCGCGACGATTTCCTGCTTGAGATCCCCAATAACGGTATCGCACGCGCCCCGGGCAAAGAGGGCAGCCCGGGTTTGGTTGGTACTGCTATTCGAGACCTGCCGCCCGAGAAGCGAATGAGACAAATAGGCCAATATCACCACCGTCAGGAGGACCACAAAGCAAAGCACCAGCACCAGCGCAAAACCATTGCGGGATGAGTCGAGCCGGCTCCCTCCAGTTCGCTGCCTCCGTATCGGAAACGCGCTTTTGCCATCCGAAAGCGAAAAAGGGAAAGGCCTTTTCATTGGTTGATCGAGGTGATCAGATTGAAGGTTCTCTTATAAACCCGCACCTGGGCTGCGACGGGCTTGGGAATGCCTGCCTTGGAAACAAGCACTCCGGTATTTGCCGTTCCTTCCCATGTCGGGACGGGCGCTGCGAATGGGTCGGCCGGATCCTGAAAAGCATCGACTATATTGTTCCAGTTGATACCGGCGGGCAGCAACCTGCGGCTCGCCGTATCCAGAATAGCGATGACGACGACAATGGCCTGCACATCTTCGACTCCAACGCAGTAGGTACTGGTGTGTCCCGGTCTTCTCACATCATAGGGATAATTGGAATAGATGGCCGGCAGATAGGTTCCATCCGATTTCGTGTAGGGCTTAAGCAGGAACCAGAAATCAAAGCGAAAGACACCGTCCCCGATAACGTGGTAATTCGAATCCCGTGAACCGACGGATACAACGGAGCTGAAAGCACCCGTCAGGGTGGAACCCGCCACCGGCACGGACGCGGACGTTATGGGGTAATCCGCGTAGGTAAGGTAAGTCATGCCATCGGCCGCCCCGTCCTTGGAAGTCGAAGCATTTGGACTCCACTGCAGGCCCTTGCCGAGACGTTCCAGCTGATAAAGGGAATTAATCCGATAACCGACAAGAGACGCGGAAGAATTGTCCGCCACGTTTGCGCTCGCCAAAATGGCGGGTGCTTCACTGTAGAAAAAAAGGGTCGCGCTGCCATTTTGCTCGTTAGCGCGGTTGTTGAACTGATAATCCACGTCGCTGCGTTTTACCATCGCGTCAAAATCTCCGGCCATGCGATCAAAGACGGTGCGGGCTTCGCCATCGGCATCCATCTTCTTATTGTCGAAATTGATAAGGGTGGAGGCGCTATTTGTCATCGAGACGACTATGAGAATGAGAAGCGTAACCGTTGCCACCGAGACAAGCAGCTCGACCAAAGTAAATGCAGAAAGCTCCGCAGCACGATAAAACCTCATATCACTTTGTGCATCCCGGCGGTTCAATAAATCCATCAAAAGTGGCCTAATTCAGATCGAGTCCCACGACGGTTTCGTAGGAACCGGCAGGGCTTTGCTGGGAGGGATTTGTGCCCGCCGCCCATGTGATATTAATCGAAGCAGAACTGGCTTCCCGCGGGGTAAGAGCGGAGGGCGACGTGATGTCAATCGTGGCACGGTAGAGAGGACCGCCGTCACCGCCGGTCGCGTTCGAATTGATCGATCCATCTTCGTTGAGATATAGAGTGGTTGTGCCCGATGCGCTGATGTTATATAGAGGCGAAGACGGGGTGGAAGCGGACCCAGCGGTGGGAAGCATCGCCTGGAGATCGGCCGTAACGCTAGTGGCAAGATTGGCCGCAGCGGCGTGTCGATGGCTCTCACGATTGCTATCCAGGCCAGCGGGCAGAAGGCCGAAGATGGCAAGGAGACAAAAGGCTGCAATTCCCATAGCGAGGGTCACCTCAATCAATGAAAAGCCGCCCGGATGATAAGGAGGTTTCATGGGCGGTAGATGTGAACGGCCCCAGTGATTCCGTCCACTTGAATAGCGGCTTGATTTCCAATTTGGCTCGTCGTCGCGGCGACCTGATTTCCATGGGCGGTGACAAGCGGAATCTCGATATAGCCGGAGATGGAGGACCTGTAAGCATTACCCGTCTGCACCCGGGCCACTCCTTGCGAATCGAACTCAATCACCTTCGTAAAGGTATTTTGTGCCGGTCCAGGTAGCGGCCACTGGAAAGTGGTGGTCGATACGTCGCCACTGAGATCGACGTCCGCAGCCGGCCGGGTCGACATGGCGCCATTTTGGAGAGTCGCCGCGGCGGCCAGATGAATATTGTTAAACGCCTGGATTTTGGTCACGGCGACGGTATCAGTGGTAATGTCGGGAACACCCGAAAGACTGGTGTAAGGCCGCATACCATCGCCGGAGGCAATAACGGCGACGACGACCCGGCCCACACCACTGCTATTGCCGGGAGTGAGTCCGTCAACTTCCTGAAAGCCGACATAGACATAGGTGCTGTTGCCCACCGCATAGGCTCGAGCGTACTCCAGGGTATTCGAAATATCCGCGGAGGCTTTATTCAAAGCACCGGCGTTGGTGAAAGCGTCAAAGGCAGGTGTCATGACGACGGCCAGCACGGCCATAATCGCCAAAACCACCAAGAGTTCAATCAACGTAAAGCCCCGGACGGACGAGGAGCCAGAGCGAGAGCCAAAAGCGAACGGATATCGTCTCGCCGGGCTAGTCGCCCTTTGGAGAGAGAACGATATGAAGACGGTGGACATCCTCAAATTCGCTCGGGGGAAAGGAGGATTTATCATGAACAAAAATTCCTCACCATTCGGGCGGTTGATCTCGCCATTACTGCGTTGATCGAAAAGCAAGCGAAGGCCAAGGACACCAAGGCGCTCTCCCGCCTCGTGCTTATGCTCGCGGTCAAGTTCTCCAACTTCGACACGGCACGGCGCGTCAGCAAACGGCATGGCTACACGCAGCCCAAGAAAGACGGTGAGGTGCGCGGTTTCTTCCTCGCCCGGGCGAAGAAGGCCGCAGCCGATCCGCTGCCTTTCGCATTGGAAACGATGCTTTGGCAGAGCGCCCTGTTCATGAGCCACGAGTTTCCGAGCGCCATGACGGATGCCTGCAAAATCTACGGCGTCGATCTCGAAAAGATCAAAGCCGCCGCCAAGGACAAGCCCGCCAAGGCCGACGAACCCTCCCTCCCAAAACCCAAAAAATAAGACCGTCGATGGTTCGATCCCTTCCGACAAAACCTCACCTAACTTTTATGACCGAAATTACCCGTCAGGAAACCCATGCCTTGGTGCAATCGTGGAAAAGCCGCGTGAAAGCCCTGAGCTACCAACCGGGAACCAAGACCTATGCCAAGCTGGAGGTGGAGTTCTTCGTTGGCGCTCTCTCCATGTTGGCCGCGCTCGGACGTTCCTATCCCCACTTCTGGAACATCATCATCATGAGCGGTCGGTCGCTCTCTCAAACCCTGTGCCCCGATCAGGAGAAATCCCATGAATAAGGTCAAGCCGTCGTGCGCTGATATGTTGCCGGAAATGTGCGTCGCCGTTTTGCAGCCGGGAACCGTGTTGATCGGAATCAAACGCGGACAACGAGGCTACTTCCAGATGTATGACGGCATGGTCAAGGGCAACGCCGCGAAGATCGTGGCCGACCGGATGAATCGCGCCCTCGATGTCACGCCGCAGCAACGCGAAGCCATGTTCTGCGGCAGCATGATGGGTTGGGATTGTCCCGCCGCCATGCCCTCCTGCGACCTTCACGCCCGGGCCACTCCATACACCGAGGAGACCGCCCCATGACTTCCCTGACAAAACCGATCCATCGCAAGACCCGCCTCGCGTATGCCGTGCTTTATGCGGGCAAGCCTCGGCCCATCATTGTTTCGCTGGAGCCAGGCGACATCATTACCTTTCGCGAGGCGGGACGTCGCCACGTCTGGACCATGCCCATCGACCGGGTATTTCGCCGCGCGGTCCGGGAGACGACCCACACGACGCTTCCGACTAAACGCCGACCGAAGAATACCGTTTGATCCGGTTCTTTAGACCATTGCCGAGCATAAACGGCAATGGTCTTGCCGTTGCCTATTCGTCAGGCAAACTCGATTTCAATTCCATGACCGCCCCCAACAAAGCCGTAAAGAAATATTTGGCTGAAATCGGGGCCAAAGGCGGCAAGACCGTCACGCCCAAGAAACTGGCTCATCTGGCCAGCATCGCTTCCAAAGGCGGGAAAACGCTGACGGAAAAGAAGCGGGAGCAGCTCCGTAAAGCCGCTGCCGCACGTTGGGCCAAAGCACGGAAAACGTCGGCGGTATAAACAGGCGGTCACCGCGGTTCGGACAGACGAGGTAGAATCTCCCCATCGGGGAGCATAGGATCGCTCGCTCCATTACTCGGGTGAACTGAAGCTAACAGGTCCACTACCGGGTAAGGCTAGACTGCCCCTTCGTGCTGAAATCATCGGCATGGATCCACGGAAGTTTCTCGATGCCTGCCAAAGCAAAACCGGCAAGATCGTCATCTTCATCCTCCTGATCGGCATCGGGTGCGTTCTCTATTACGGATTCGCGCCCCCAGGCAAGACGACGAAGCCGGAACTACCGGCCAAGCCGCAGGCCGGGCCGGAACAGAACCAGCCGACTTCCCAGGACCGCGGCGGCTCCCGGTTCGTCATTCCGGGTGTTCTGTCGCTGCGCTCGCCGAGCAACGGGAGCGGCAAATCCACTCCAGCCAATGCGCCGGTGGTCCTGCCGATCACGCTTTACAATTCCGACGACAACGAACCGGAAGTCTCCGAAGACTATGCGCCTTACGGCCGCCTCATCCCGTGCGAGACGATTATCACTATTGATTCGGGCCGCATCGAAACTCCCATCATCGGTTTTGTCACCGAGGATGTTTTCCACGATGGGAAACTGATTATCCCCGCAGGCGCCGAGGTGCATGGCAAGGCCCAGGTGGATCGGTCCCGTGAACGGATCGCCAGCGAGGACAATTGGTTCATCGTCTGGCGCACAACTGATCGGATGAACGGGGCCGAGTTGCCCCTTCATGGCGTGGCCCTCGATATGGACCGCGATTATCGCACCGGCACCTGGGCACTGACCGATGGCTCCGCCGGTTTACGCGGGGACATTCTCAAGACCGATAATTGGGCCGAGATCAAACTCTTCGCCTCCACCTTCCTGTCCGCCGCCGCCACTGGCCTACAACAGACACAGAATGTTTCCAGTCCAGTGACGGGGGCCACCCAGCAAATCCCTCTCGCCACACCGCAAAACGCCGCCCTTCAGGGAACGAGCGCCGTTCTGAACCAGTACGCCCAGCAAATCGCCGACAGCATCAAGCGCGACGGGTTCTACGTCCGCGTGCCGGCCGGAAAGCAGTTCTATCTCTACGTCGAGCAGACCATCGATCTCGAAAAGGCCAAGCAAGGCGAGTCGATCCTAAGTCCGGAGAAGCCCGAAAATAAACCCAACGCCGCCCAACCATGAAACTGATCTACCTCCTTATCCCACTCTTCTTTCTCGGTTGCAGCACCGAGCAACCACGAGCAGAAACCCAGCCTGTCGATCCGCCCGCCACGGTTCCCGGAACGGCTCTCGCCCTCCCCGAGGCCGACGACGTTCGCGATCCCGAAGCCGTGAAGGCCTACCCCACGGGCCGTTACGAGGACCCGAACGATCCGACCGTCATGCATGAAGCGCATACTCTTTACCGGACGGAACAGCCCTCAACCTGGAATCTCAACCCCACGGTCCCCACCGCGGTTCGGCTCGGCCCGACCGTGACCGTGAGCGATCCCGCCAAAGAAACGCCGGCGATGACGGGGGAACTGGAACAGAAAATCCAGCAGCAGAACCAACTCCTTCAGGCGACGTTCGAGCAGAACCAGCGGCTGGCCGAGGAGCTGAAAAAACTACAGGACGAAGTGGCCAAGACCCAGGCCATCGCTTCCGCCAACGAAGCTTTGCAAAAGCAGGTTGCCGACCTTCAGGCGCAACTGAGCCGACTCCAACAAACCTTGTCCGCCTCTTCCCACCCGGCTCCTGTCGCCGTGCCGAAGCCTCCCGACCAAAAACCCTGGTGGCAATTTTGGTCGTTCAATCCAACCCCCACCAACCCAACCGAAACGAAAGGAAAGAAATGACACATATCACGGTGCCTTTGCCCGACGACGTGGCAAAGACCTATTACGCGGCAGCCGAAAAGCTGTCCGACCATCTGGCCGAAATCGGCCAGTCCCCCAACGCCCAAACCCTCATGCGCTTCATTCTGGCGTCCTATTCCTCCGACGAAATCGCCGAGCAGTTTGACCTCGCGTTGCGGAACCTGGTCGGCGCACCCATCCCGGACGAACCGGATGTGTATGTCTTCACCCCCGAATTCGAGAACGCCTAAATCCTAACCCTCAACTAAAGAACGTGACTGGTTTCAAGAACTGACCGGCACACCATCCGAAAATCCTATGGCTATCAAAGAAAAAAATCAGCCCGCAGTTGGAGCCCCAGCCGCCTCCACCGCAGCCGGCACGCCCGAGCGTCAATTCAAATACAACGAAGCCGTCGATGCCCGCCTGTCCAAGTTTATGGAGGCCAATCCCGACATCACCCAGAGCTGCACCCAACTCGTGAAACAATACCCGGAAAGGGCCATCCGTAGCCTCGCTCTCCGCGAAATGTTCCGGCAGGAAGACATGGCTCGCCGGATCGATCGGCAAATGCCCCAGGTGCAACAATGGGTGAAGGAACATCCCGGGCTGGAGCAGCAAATTGAATCCAAGATCAGGACGACTAATCCCCTTAAGCGCATGGCCGCCTTTATCAGTGAAGCGGTCATGGCTAAAGGGCGGATCGAGTTTTCACCACCGAAGGTCACGCCCAGCGTTCGCTCGGGAATGTCTGTTTAAGAAGCAGGAAGGGAGGTTCCATCCGGGAGCCTCCCTTCGTTGACTGATTTCCCTCGTTACATGGACGAATCCAATCCATCTCCGGTCGACCCGGAGATCGAAGCTGCCGTGCTTCGCTTCATGAGGGCCAATCCGCGCCAAACCCAATATTACTGGTGGATGCTCCGCCATAATCCGGAACGGGCTCTGCAGGAAATCATGTGCCGACGTATGAGCCGAATGGAGGAATTGGAGAAACTAGCCGATCAGCTCATGCCGTTGATCAGGGAATGGGTGGATCAGACGCCCGGTCTGCACACATGCATCGAAGGCACCCTTAAAAGTAAGATTCTCTTCCCCAGTGTGGCCTACATCGAAGAAGCGGTACGTATGAAAGCCAGAATGGATTTGGGATCTCCCGGCCAAGCCCCGTCCCGCACTCCCACCTAGACGACCTCCCATGGACATTCGCCCTGCTCTTCGCATCGATCCTCAGACCGAGCGCCAGCTTGCCCAGTATATGCGCGTCAATGCCGAGGAAACGGAGTATTACCGCCGAATGGTCAAAGAAAATCCCGAGCACGCCGTCAAGACGATCATGGCTCGCAAGATGGTGCAGGAGGACGAACGTCGCACCGTCGCCAATCGACTCCGGCCCGTCATCAAGTATTGGGTGGACCAACATCCCGGCCTGCACGGACAAATCATGGAAAGGATTCGCAACGCGCAACCGGTGAATGAAGGAGTGGCCTATCTCGATGAAGCACTTCGGGCGAAAACTACCCCAGTGTCGCCTACTGCGGGCAAGGTCGCGTCGGGCCTATCGCCCTAAGTTATGCTAACGGCCACCTTGACCACTAAGAGGGTTCTGTCGCCGCGCCGCCCGTACCTTTTTCACCAAGGGAGGGACATTCTCGTTTCCGGTGTCTTCGACCAGCTCGAAAAAATAACTCATAAGCTGCAGGACAATCTCCTCTTTGCTCAAACCGGTATCCAGCATCACGGTTTGAATGGCGGCTTCGATGTCGTCCGGAAATTCGATCTTTGAAAGGTCATTTTCTGACATAAATTTCTCCAGAGTTAACATACAATGTGACTCAAACTTCGCATTCGCACGTCGCTTCTGTAACAAATTCGTGAAACTAGTCTATTGGGATGCTTCATTCCACCCAGAAAGCGCGCTATAGCTCGCTTTCAATCTGCCGCATCCCGGCATGATTGGCGAGGTGAAACCCTCGGCCCACGTTCGCTTCGGCCAAAATCTATGTCGCCTTCGCACGACTGCCAAATTCACCCAGGAAGCCTTGGCGGAAAAAGCCGACCTGAGTCGTCGGTACATCCAGGAAATGGAAGCAGGGCACAAAAATCCAACGGTGAATACCGTGGTGCAACTCAAGAAAGCCCTGCGGTGTTCTTGGGATGACCTGTTCCTGCATACCGATGCGTGAACAAACTTCGGGCGATCAAAAGCCTGTAACGGACGTCAGCCCCACCACCGGACGCTCGGTGCGCGACGCTCAGGAGGCGAAGGTTCGCCGTAATGTTCGGGCGCCTCTTGATGTTTGAGCGCCGAACGGATCAAGGCCATAAGTATGGGAACTTTGTTGGTCTTGTCATGCGCACCATGAATGATGCCCTTGATCGACTCGACGACAAACTGGTTGTCCGAGTAACCGATTGACCGAGGTGGCGTAGGGCCTGGATGACTAGGCCGCTCTTCTTTCCGGCGGTGGCCATGTTTTTGGGAGTTGTCTTCTTCAGCGTAATGGTCTGCTTTCCAACCGGAACCTTCCGGGTAGGCCCATCGGTCAGGAAGACGATTTTCATCGGCACTTGGTCCGACAATCCCAACAGATTTGCGGCGTATCCACCCGCAGGCTGAAGCCGGATCGCATCCCTGCCAGCCAGTGCGCGGGCAACTGCATCGACGGACGGAGCCAAAAGGCCGAGGCTGGCATGTTCGCGAGGATAATCGTAAAGTCCGCGAGCAAGCTGACGGATGGTCCCTGCTTGAGAGTGCCGCATAAGGGCTAAAGCGACCGCCGAACGGCTCCCCATATCCTGAAAGTGGTTAGGGGTGAAGACCCACCCCCTGCCGTGGCCCTTGATCCGGCTAAGTATCTTCAAGTAAGTCGATTGTGCTGTCTCACTCATGGGTACCTAGAAACAAATTGTTATATAAATTTGTTTCAGTATCAACCGCAATCATTAATGACATCAAGGAATTTTTGTGCAGCCCCTTCTCCAGTTGGCACGAGAGGATTGAATCAGATGGAATAGATGGACCTTAAGTTCACTCTAAGCGCCTGATTCAAACAATCTACCTCGCTACTAAGTAGTCTTTAGTAGTCATGGAAGCGGTCCTCTACAGGGAATAAAATTGGCGCCCAACTTAGGCACACCATCCCTAACCCCAAGAAGCAAACGCCAATGACCGACTCAATACAACCACCGCGCTTGATGACGGAGAAAGCAGCAGCCTCGTACTTAAGTATCGCCTACCGCACGCTTTGGGGTTGGCGCAAACAAGGCATCGTACCCCACATTAAATTCGGTAAACAGGTCCGCTATTCCCGCGAAGACCTCGACGAGTTCATCCGAGAGCGACGCTTTCGACCTTAACCGCCTTTCCTTCGATGGCCTCCTCTTTTACCTCGGTGTCCTTTTTATCTTTGTCGTCCGTCTTCGGAACCAGCGCGAACCATTGGTTGGCGTCCTCTTCAGCAACCAGTTCCCGATAGTTGGAAAAAATCATGCTCGGACTATTTCCCATCTCCAAGGCGAGCTTTCCCGCGTCCTTCAGGATCGCCAAGCGGTAGCTGGCGTAGCTGTGACGAAGTCCGTTTCGTTTCCACGGTATAACGGGATCGCACATGGCACCCACGACTTCAGCGGCTGTTTTTTCGGGACGAGCCAACGTCAGCACCGGGCCGCTCGGTTTCGCCACGCGGCGAAGCCAGAGCGCAAGGTTGTTCGATAACGGAACAAGCCTCCGCTGCATCGTTTTCGCCATACCCGCTTTGACCTCGATTACCTTCCTATCGAATCGGATGCAGTCCCAAGTCAAACGCAACTGCTCCGCCGTCCGAATGCCGGCAAACGCGCCCAACGCCAGGTACGGCATCACCGCATTACCCGCCGAAGCGAGGAGACGACTTAGCTCGTCAGGAGTAAAGATTTGAATGTCTCCCCCTTTATCCTTCGCACGGGCAACATCCGTGGCCTCGGTCAACCGATCCTTCGGCAAATACCCCGCCGACCGGGCGTAACTGAACAGGGTCACAATCAAAACCCGGAAGTTGTTTCGACTTCTGGGCGACTGCATCAAGGCGCGAAGCCATACATCGATGTCAGCCGTTTTGACACTGGTAATCGGTACTTGGAAGTCCCGGCCAAATCGTCCCAATCGCACCTCACAGTCTTTGATATATCTCGTCGACAGACCATCAGCCTGCTTAGCCCGGATAAATTCCTTCACCAGGGCCGGAACGGTAATCGGCTTCAGGTTGGCTTCCTTGGCATCGGCCAGGTATTGATCCACCGCTCTCAGAAGCGAAACATTACCGAGCCGCTTCGTGGCCTGATAAAACTCCTCGGCGACGACGTGCAGCGGAAGCGGCTTTTCGAGTTTTGCCAAAATCCCTTTGGCGAGGTGGTACGATTCGAGTTCAGCCGGTCCCAGCGCCAAGGATGCTCCCTTCCCAATGGGGGTCGCATTCACCGCTGTGTCGGCATGGCGAAGCGCTTTTTCTTCGTCACTGTATGTCTCCCGAACCCGCTTGCCTCCGCGATAGTAGGTGACCACATACACCGAGCCGCGGCCTTGCTTTTCATTTCGGTATACGATCACCGTATGTCCGAATTTCTTGAGCTTATAGGGATAGGTGATTTCCCGTTTGGACTTAGGCGAAATTCGATTGATCATGCCTCCATGTTGTCAGACATTTGACAGACAAACAAGCATTTGCACCTAAGTTGTTGATTATCAAGTGGAGGCGGCGGGGGTCGAACCCGCGTCCTAGAACAAGGCCATGAACGCATCTACAAGCTTAGCCGGGCTGTTATTGTCGGGAGAATGGTTGTGGCCCAGCTCACCCATTTCCGTAGTCACCACGT
>JAMFSY010000029.1 GCA_026225555.1 Methylacidiphilales bacterium | reverse complement strand
TTCCCCCACGATTGACCCTCCCGTTATTTAACCCTTTAATCTTCCCCGTGGAGACGACCCTCACTCCATCCGAATCCAGGCCCACGCCGGAGGATTTCCTTCATCTCATCCAGAGACAAAGCCGGGGCAAGTTGAAGGTCTACCTGGGGTCCTCGGCGGGCGTCGGCAAGACCTACTCGATGCTCCTGGAGGGCAACCGGCTGAAGCAGCGCGGGGTCGATGTCGTCATCGGCTATGTCGAGCCGCACGACCGGCCCGAGACCACCGCCCAAATCGGCCAGCTCGAGATCGTGCCGCCGCGCGTGACGAATTACCATGGCATGCAGATCCGCGAGATGGATCTCGCCGCGATTCTCCAGCGCAAGCCGACGATCGTCCTCGTCGATGAATTCGCCCACACCAATGCGCCGGAAAGCCGGAACCAGAAACGATATGAGGACGTCCTGGAATTGCTCGAGGCGGGCATCAGCGTGATCACGACGCTGAACGTCCAGCATCTCGAATCGCTCTGCAATGTGGTGGAGGCGGCCACGGGCATCAAGGTCAAGGAGCGCATCCCCGATTCCATCGTCGCCGACGCGGACCAGATTGTTAATATCGACTTGCCCGCCGAGGACCTGATCGAGCGGCTGAAGGCCGGGAAAATCTACGCCCCCGACCGGATCGAGAAGGCGATCTCCCATTTCTTTACCGAGGCCAATCTCACCCGCCTGCGGGAAATCACTTTCAGTGAGGTGGCCAATTTTCTGGATCGTCGCCAGCGACTCAAGCAGCCGGACCAGAACAAACCGAGCTCGATGTCCAAGATCATGGTCGCGATCAGCAGCCGGGGCCCTCACCCGGAAACGTTGCTGCGGAAAACCGCCCGGCTTGCCAGCCAGCTCAATGCCGTCTGGTACGTCGTCTATATTCGCACCCGTCTGGAGGCTCCCGATCAGATCGCGGCGGAGACCCATCGGCGGCTGACCGATACGCTGGAGATCGCCCAGAAGATGGGCGGGACAGTCGTGATCCTCAAGAGCGACCACATCGCGAATGCGCTCGGTTCCTTCGCGAAAGACTACGGCATCACTCACGTCGTCATGGGAAAATCCCAGCCCCGGCGCGGCTGGCGGAGGTTTACTCCGTCACTAGTTGACCGTTTGAGCACGAATTTGCCCGGCGTGGATGTCGTTCTTTCGTAAGGACTTGTTTTTTTAGCGCCCTCTTTTTAGGAAAATATTACAGAAAATTATTTGCACTATACCGACCAGTCAACTAAGTTGATCCCGTGAGACAAGAAAGCGAAAGCAAACGGAAGCTGCTGGAAACGGCAGTGGCGATGATCTGGGAGAGCAGCTACGGCTCTGTCAGCGTCGAGGACATCTGCACCAAGGCGGGTGTCAACAAGGGCAGCTTCTACTATGCCTTCAAGTCCAAGTCCGACCTGGCCGTGGCCGCCTTCGAGCGCCATTGGGAAATCAAGCGTCCTTTGATGGACCGTGTTTTCTCCGCCCAGATTCCTCCCTTGGAGCGATTGGACAAGTATTGCGAAGCCATCATCGCCGATCAGAAAGAAAAGTACGACAGCTTCGGCAAGATGCTGGGATGTCCTTTCTGTTCAATCGGTTGCGAATTAAGCACGCAGGATGAAAATATCCGGCTTAAGGCGGAACAGATTGCCGAACGGATGTTGAAGTATTTCGAATCGCTGGTGCGTGATCTCGCCGGGGAAGGCCTGATCGAATCGCGCAACCATCGCGAGTTGGCCGAGGAAGTCGGCGCTTATGTCACCGGCGTCCTCATGCAGGCCAAGATCGAAAACAGCTTCAAGCATGTCGAACGAATCAAGCACGGTGTCGTGCGTCTTCTCGGTATCAAACAAGTTGTTGCTGCCACTTCTTAACCCTTTTTTTTAGCCACTCTCTATACCAACCAGTCAACTAAACGTTGTTACTTTAATTTCGATCCAAGAAAGGTTCTTATGATCTATCAAGTTCAAACCATCCCGGCCAAGACGGCTCCCCTGCCTAAAATCGACCAGGACCTGATCAAGGCCCGCCGCATTCAGGCGCGCTTGAACGGTCGCACTCCCGAAAGCATTTCTTCCCGCGAAGGCGTCTCCTGGACTCCGATTACCAGCGGGCCCTACGTCGTCCCCGTGACCCGCTGGGTCGAATAACTTCCAACCCCTTCCTCCAAGACCAAACCAAAACCTACGCTTATGAAAACCCTCTTGATTACCCTCGCTGTCCTCGGACTCGTTCTGGGGCCAAATCGCGCCTTCGGCGACGCACCTCCCGCCCCTGCCGCCAAGCCGCCCACCCCCGTGGTCGTGCAAACCCTGGCTGAACAGAACGTCCGTCTTTGGACCGAATTTTCGGGCCGCATGCATGCTGTCGATTACGCCGAGATCCGCCCCGAAGTCAGCGGGCGCATCATGGAAGTGCGCTTCGAGGACGGCCAGGCCGTGAAGGCAGGCGACATCTTATTCGTGATTGATCCGCGTCCCTACGCCGCGGCGGTCGAACGCACCGAGGCCAATCTGGCCTCCGCCCAATCGAAGGTCATCTACGCCAAGATCCAGCAGGACCGCCTGGCCGCCCTGGTCAATCAGCATGCCGTCGCCCAGACCGATGTGGACACGGAAGACAACGCCATGCGCGTGGCCAACGCCGATGTCGAGACCGCCCAGGCCGAACTCAAGTCGGCCAAGCTCGATCTCGAACACGCTTATGTGACCGCGCCGATCTCCGGCCGGATGAGCCGCGCGGAAATCACCGTCGGCAATCTCGTGCAGAACGGCGCCGGCGCGCCGCTCCTGACCTCCATTGTGTCGCAGGATGGCATTTATGCCGACTTCGAAGTCGATGAGCAGACCTATCTCCAGAGCGTCCGGAATTCCGCGAACGGCAATGCCCAGGAGCACCTGATCCCCGTGCAACTGGTTGCCCAGGGCGACAAGGACCATGTCTATAATGGCTTCATCCAGAGCTTCGACAACCGCATCGACGTCAGCTCCGGCACGATTCGCGCCCGGGCCAAATTCGAGAACACCGACCAGGCCCTGGTCCCCGGCATGTTCGTCTCGGTTCGGTTGGCGAGCAGCCAGGAGAAGCCCATTCTCCTTGTCCCCGACCGCGCCATCAGCTTCGACCAGAGCAAAAAATTCGTCTACGTGGTGGATGCCGACAACAAGGTTACCTACCGCGAAGTCGAGCTGGGCAAGGAAGTCTCGGCGCAACGCGTGGTGGAAAGCGGCCTCAAGGCGGGTGACCGGGTCGTCGTGGATGGCGTGCAACAGGTGCGCCCGAATGACGTGGTAGATGCCAAGGAAGTGGCCGTCGAAAACGACCTCGTCACCAACAGCCATGCCGATCAGGTGGCCAAAACCAGCGGCCCCTAATGAATCTTTCCCGGTTCTTCATCGACCGGCCGATCTTTGCGGGCGTCATTTCGTTCCTCATCTTTCTGGCCGGTCTCCTGTCGGTTTTCCAGTTGCCCATCTCGGAGTATCCCGAAGTGGTGCCGCCCACGATTGTGGTCACGGCGCAATTTCCGGGCGCTAATCCCAAGGTCATCGCGGAAACGGTGGCCACGCCTTTGGAGGAGCAGATCGCCGGCACGGAAAACATGCTCTACATGTTTTCCCAGGCCTCGAGCGACGGCATCCTCACGCTGACCGTCACCTTCAAGCTCGGCACCGATCCGAATCTCGCCCAGCAACTCGTCCAGAACCGCGTGAACCAGGGACTGCCCCGGTTGCCACAGGTCACGCAGCAGATCGGCGTCACCACGGTCAAGAGTTCCCCCGACCTGACCATGGTCGTACACTTGACCTCGCCGGACAATCGCTACGACATGCTCTACCTGCGGAATTACGCGGTGTTGAACGTGAAGGACCAGCTCGCGAAGATCGACGGCGTTGGCAACGTCCAGCTCTTCGGCTCCGGCGATTATGCCATGCGCATCTGGCTCAATCCCGAGAAGGTCGCGGAAGTGGGCCTGACCGCGGATGAAGTGGTCGATGCCATCCGCCGGCAAAACGTCCAAGCCGCCGCGGGCGTGATCGGCGGACCGCCCTACGACCAGGGCGTGCAAATCCAGTTGCCCGTCAACACGCAGGGACGCCTGACCGATGCCGACCAGTTCGGCGAGATCATCGTGAAGCGCAATGCCAATGGCGTGGTGACGCGCCTGAGGGATGTCTCGCGGATCGAAATCGACGCCGCCCAGTATGGCCTGCGCTCACTGCTCGATAACAAATCGGCCGTGGCCATCCCGATCTTCCAGTCCCCCGGCTCGAACGCGATCCAGATTTCCGACCACGTTCGCGCGGAGATGAAAGAGCTAAAGAAGAATTTCCCCGACGGCGTCGATTACTCGATCGTCTACGATCCCACTGTCTTCGTGCGCGGCTCGATCCGCGCCGTCATCCACACCCTGCTGGAAGCGCTGGTCATGGTGGTGCTCGTGGTCATCCTGTTCCTCCAGACGTGGCGCGCCTCCATCATCCCGCTGCTCGCGGTGCCCGTATCGATCATCGGCACGTTCGCGATCATGCATGCGTTCGGCTTTTCGATTAATGCGCTGTCGCTCTTCGGACTGGTGCTGGCCATCGGCATCGTGGTCGATGACGCCATCGTCGTGGTTGAGAACGTGGAGCGCAATATCGAGGAGGGCCTGGCCCCGCGCGAAGCGACGATGAAGGCGATGAGCGAGGTGACCAGCCCCATCATTGCCATCACGCTCGTGCTCTGCGCCGTGTTCGTTCCGATCGGTTTCATCAGTGGCCTCACGGGCCAGTTCTATCGCCAGTTTGCGTTGACCATCGCCTTTTCAACCGTCATTTCCGCCTTCAACTCGCTGACCTTGAGCCCGGCGCTCGCCGCGATTTTGCTCCAGGGCCATGATGAGAAGCGAGACTGGCTGACCCGAAGCATGGATTTTGTTCTCGGGCCTTTCTTCCGGCTCTTCAACCGCGTTTTCCAACGCAGTTCCCAATACTACGGCGGCGGCGTCGGTCGCATCGTGAGCTGGAAGGCGCTGACGTTCCTGGTCTATCTGCTTCTGCTGGCCACGACTTATTTCTTCTTCCAGGCCGTCCCGCCGGGATTCGTCCCGGTGCAGGACAAGCAATACCTTGTCAGCTTCGCCCAGCTTCCCGATGGCGCGAACCTGGAGCGGACGGAAAAAGTCATCCGCCAGATGTCCGACATCGCCCTCAAGGAACCGGGAGTGGAAAGCGCCGTCGCCTTCCCCGGATTGTCCATCAACGGCTTCATCAACAGCTCGAGCGCGGGCATCGTTTTTGTGACGCTGAAACCATTCGAGGAGCGCACCACACCGGATCTCTCCGGCATCGCCATTTCGCACAAGCTCCAGCAGAAATACGGCTCGGTGAAGGACGCCTTCATCGCGATCTTCCCGCCGCCGCCGGTGCAGGGGCTTGGCACGATCGGCGGGTTCAAACTCCAGGTCGAGGACAGGACCGATCTCGGCTACGAAGCGCTCGATACCGCGATGAAAGCGGTTGAGGGCAAGGCGATGCAGGCTCCCGAACTCGCGGGCGTGTTCACCAGTTACAAGATCAACGTGCCGCAGCTCTTCGTCGATCTCGACCGGACCAAGGTCATGCAACTGGGGGTCGATGTGCAGGACGTCTTTGACACGATGCAGATTTATCTCGGCTCTCTCTACATCAACGATTTCAACAAATTCGGCCGGACCTATCAGGTCATCGCCCAGGCCGATAAGGAATTTCGGTCGCAGCCCGACGACATTCTCAAGTTGAAAACACGCAATCTTGCGGGCCAGATGGTGCCGCTCGGTTCCGTCGTCACCGTCTCGGATACGACCGGCCCGGAAAGCGCGATGCGGTACAATGCCTTCCGCTCCGCCGACTTGAACGGAGCGAACGCTCCGGGTTATTCCACCGGTCAGGCGCAGGCGGCCATCACGCGCATCCTGAATGAAACGCTGCCAAAGGGCATGGGCTTCGAGTGGACCGAATTGACCTACCAGCAGATCCTGGCGGGCGACACGGCGCTGCTCGTCTTCCCCGTGTGCGTGCTCCTGGTTTACCTGGTGTTGGCTGCGAAATACGAGAGCCTCTTTGTTCCCTTCGCGGTGATCCTGATCGTGCCGATGTGTCTGCTCTCCGCCATCTGCGGCGTCTGGCTTTCCAAGGGCGACAATAATATCTTCACGCAGATCGGCCTCTTCGTGCTGGCGGCCCTCGCCTGCAAAAACGCGATCTTGATCGTGGAGTTCGCGCGGGAATTGGAACTTCATCATGGCGAGGATACGGTCAAGGCCGCCATCCATGCCGCGCGCCTTCGGTTGCGCCCGATTCTCATGACGTCGTTCGCGTTCATCATGGGCGTCTTGCCGTTGGTTCACACCGAAGGCGCGGGTGCGGAGATGCGTCGTGCCATGGGCATCGCCGTTTTCTCGGGCATGCTGGGCGTGACCTTTTTCGGGCTGATTCTGACTCCCGTCTTCTACGTCATTGTTCGCACGATGGAGAAATGGTTTGTTCGCCCCGTTCCGGCGCCTGAAGTCGAAGTCGTCTGAGCGAAAAGATCGCGGCAAAGCAGTCCCAGGCCGATTCTTCGGAACGGCCTGGGACACGTTCCGGGGACTCAAGTGGCCCCGTTTTCATTCTTTTCTTGGCCGCCTGGAAATTTATACTCCGGTGTCCTCTTCACCTTGGCGGGCCCGTTAACTTTTCCTTGTCTCCATGAATCATATTATTTTTGAAGACCTCTTCGTGCTGGAAATGGCGAACAACCATTACGGCAAACTCGAGCGTGGTTTGAAGATCATCAAAGAGTATTCACGCATCGTCCGCTTCAACAATGTGCGCGCGGCCATCAAGGTGCAGTTGCGCGACGTGGAAAGTTTCATCCACAAGGATTTCCGGGGCCGCACCGATATCCGCTACGTGAAAAAGACGCTCGACACCCAGATGTCCCGCGCCGATTTCACCACCATGGTGACCGCGATCAAGAAGGGCGGCTGCATTCCCATGGCGACGCCTTTCGATGAGGCCTCGATCGACTTCTGCGTGGAGCTGAGCCTGC
>JAMFSY010000167.1 GCA_026225555.1 Methylacidiphilales bacterium | reverse complement strand
TCGGCGTAGTGCTCGTTGATGTCCTCGATGCCCGCGACCGCTTCCTCCATGGTCGAGAAAGTCAGCAGCCCGTCGCCGGAAGGAAGATAATCGCTCCAGCCGGTTTCCTGCACCACAGCGGGACGGCCCAGGGCGAGGTAGCAGGCGGTGCGGCAGCTGAACCAACCGGTCCGGCCCGCGACGTAGCCGTGCTTGGCCACACTCCACTCGGCCTTCGAGGTGCGCAGGAATTCGCGGTAGCTGAGATGATCGGGCAGCACGACACCCGCTTCGTGAATGGTCCAGCCCAGCGCGCGCAATTCTTCCGTGGGCCGCTTCGAGCCGATGCCCTGGCCCATGGCCATTTCCAGGTGCTGCGGAGTGCGCTCCGGCAGGAGCTTGAACTTGTCAAATTCGAGGTCCTTCTGGCCGTAGAGTTTTCCCTCCCACTCGACGGGCAGGTAGCTCGACCAATTCATCACCGTGGTGAAGCGATCCAGCGGCTCGCCGGTTTGCATCGGCCAATGGTCGAGCACGATGGGTTGCACCGTCTTCTTCCACGCGATGCCGGTCTCCGGCGCGAGGCAGCCGGGGCCGCCGATGTTCAATCCAAAGGTGAAGTGGCTGTCGTGCGCCCGCAACCGCGCGCTGTATTCGGCGTTCTTGGGATCGAGCAGACCCACCTGACAAAACATCGGATCTCCATCGATGAACATCTGGTGCTTCACGCCGAATTCGTAATCGCGCAGCCAGCCTACGCTGGAAACATTCACGATCAGATCGCCATTCTTGATCAGGTCACGCGCCGCCGCTTCACCCGCGCCGTAAAAGGTACCATCCGCGCCGTTGCGATAAATCCAGCGGTCGCCGAAGCCGAATTCGGTCATGATGCTCTGGAGGTAGGCGACGTTGTAGGTGCAATCCGCGCCAATCGTCGAATTCACCGGGTCGTAGGGCCACATCCCGGAATCCTCGAGATACCAGACGTCATGACCGAGTGCCCGGAAGCCGAGCAGGTACTGGATATAATCCCAGGTCACACCTCCGAAAGCGTACTGCCCGAGGAGTCCGGTAACGACAATGCGCACGATTTCGGAAGGATAGATGCTGAACTTGTCGAAAGAAAGGCCGTTACAAAGGGACCAATTTCATTCAAGGGCCGGAAGCATCGATTGAAGAAATGGATCGCAGAAAAAGGAGAAAGTTCCCGCCTTGGAGCTTGCTGAAAAAGGCAGTCATCCTGAGCTTGTCGCACACACATGTGGCAGGATCGGGTCGGTTGCCTGTTGCTTTTACCGAGGCAGAACTGATCCTTCGACAAGCTCAGGATGACCGAGAATCTTTGAGAGTGAGTCTTTTTCAGCAACCTCCTAAAGATGATGAATGATGAGATAATGCCGCACCGGTTGATCGGCTGCGGCGACTGGGCAAAAACTGAGATAGACCGGAAATTCCTGCCGCGTCTTGCTCCACATCGGCACATGGGAAAGGAGCGCGCCGCGCTCGGTGAAGCCCAGCACCATCTTCAAAAATTCCGGCGTCCAGGCTTCGAGATCGGCGAGCGATTTGCCAATGAGCTGGTCCTGGTCGAACTGGGTCGTCAGCGTCATGGCGGCGTTCGTATAGATGATGCGGAACGAGGAGTCCTCGCCTCCCGCTTCGACGACGGCGATGGGCACTTCGGTCTGTTCGATCGCCTCCGAGATTAGCGCCTGACGCGGCGTCGCGGCGGGGCCGCCTCCGCCGTTGAGATTTTGTGCCTGGGAAAGAAGCCGCTCCGCCACCCGCAGGCGGACATGGAGAATCTTTACATTGACCGGCTTGGGCATGTAATCGTTCGCACCGGCGTCGAGCGCCTCGTTGATCACCTCGACGCCTTCGTTCGCCGTGACCACGATGATGTAAGGCACGACATCCGAGCCCGAGTTCTGGCGCTGGCGGAATTCGCGACAAAGATCGTAGCCGGTCATGCCGCCCATGTTGATATCGACGATGATCAGGTCCGGCAGGTTGATTTCACCGGAACCGACTTTTTGCAGGGCTTCCTCGCCGCTCGCGGCCTCGCTGATTTCATGCCGCACGGCTTGACCGGAATTGATCAACGTACGCAATAAGCTACGGGTCGAGGCGCTATCATCGATCAGGAGTATATGCATGCGTGATACAGGCTAGCCTATTTGTTGTCCTTCTTGCCAAATAAAGAACCGAGCTTGTTGAGGAAAGGCTGGGCCTTGCCGGTATCCTGCAATTGCCGCGCCACCTTCTCGTAAGTAATCGCACCCTTGGGAATTTCCTTCGGCGGCGGGCCCTGGCGTTGCGGGGCGATGCTGGTCGGAAGGGGCATCGTCGCGGGACGCTGGACATTGGGCCGCTTCAAAAGGAAACGCACCCGAAGATCGACCGCGCCCAGGGTCATCGTGTCGCCGACTTTGAGCTTCGCTTCCGCCGTCGGCACGTTGTTCAGCTTGATACCCGATTGCGAACCCAAGTCCCAGACATAAACCGAGCCGTTTTCGAGGATCAATCCGCAGTGCAACGGATCGATGGAGGGATGGCGCAACACCACGTCGCATTCCTCGCTGCTGCCGATGACATAGCTGTTTTTGTTGGGATCAGTGAAATTGAACCCTTCGGGAAGGAGGCTGCTTTCCACGCATTCGAGTCGAATCTGGTAATGCTTGAGGACCGATTCGTAAGTCGCGACCAACGACTGCGTGGCGAAGGCCTGGTTGATCCGCTCCTGCTCGCGAGCCTCCATGCTGCTCCGCTCCTGCAAGTGCTCGGCATACAGGATTCCGGCCAGTTCCATATCAATGTGCAGGCTGGGCTGATCGGCGTAGATACCCGGATTCCAGGTGACGTCGGCATCACCCCAATCGAAGAGGCGGAACAGGGCGGGAATGCCCTCCAGTCCCGCCAGCTCGGCGTGGACGATCATGTAATTCTGGGTGAAGATTTGGCCTTCCAGCGCGCCACGCTGAAAATCGAGACGACCGGTCTCGCCCTTCGAGCAGTGTCTTTCCAACGCCTCGATACAGATCGTCTTTACAGCGGCCATAACGTCTTCCTCTCTGATTTAAACCCTACTGCGCCGGAGCGACAGCAAAAAGAATGGCTCCGGTGGGCGTTGCATCGCCTCCGCTGGGTTCGAGTGAGATGGCAAAACCGGGGCCGGACGTGCTCACCGGATGTACGGCGAAGCTGGCCGTGGTCATGGTACTTTTCAGCAAACCGGCGCTCATCGGCGCCGGGGCCGAGGGATCGAGCAACCAGAGTTGATAGTCGTGCCCCGCCGGTGGCGGAGGCAGGTTCTGGAGGGAAATCATCCCATGTTGCAGGGTCGGGTCCCAGGCCACCATCACCTTGGCGGAGGCGTAAGCGGTATCCTTGGCTTCCAGAGTGACGAGCCGGAGCTCGGCCAGATCGTTCCGGTTGCGCAACTCGACCAGGTCCGCGTGGGCGGAGCGGACCTGGGCCTTGAGATCGAGAATTTTTTCGGCCTGGAAGATCGCCAGTCCCATCAGGCACGCCGCCAGCGCGTAGGGAAGCCATTGCGCAAAATGAATCACCTTGGCCGCCGAACGCCGGGAGGGCAACCGGCGCAGCAGTTCGCGCTTGAGCTCGGGCGGAGGCATTAGCGGCGGCGCTTCATAGGCCATCAAGGCCGCCGCTTCCTCGAACTCGCGCATGAGCTGCAGGACCGACGGATCATTTTCGACCGCGTCCAGGAGCGCCTTCGTCCCGGCTTCCTCCAGCAGGCCCAGGGCGTGCAGCGCCGCCCATTCTTCCAGGTGCGGGCTACTCATGGAGAAACCTCAAGGTGGCGCGCAGCCGGGCCATGCCTCGATGGGCGCGGGCTTTGATCGTGCCGAGCGGCTCTTCCAGCTTCTCCGCGATTTCGACCTGGGTCAGGCCTTCGAAAAAGGCCATGCGCAGGACCTGTCGCTGTTCTTCGGAGAGCTGTTCCATCGCGGAGCGGACATGGCGGCCCCGCTCGCTGAGTTCGCAATTCTGCGCGGAGGAAGTGACCGCGGAGCCGCTCGGTTCCAGTTCGGGGGCGAAGGCTTCCACCAGTTCGCCGCGTCGACGCCGGGACCGCAGGCGATCGATGGCGCGATTGCGGAGATGAGAAACGACCCACGCAAAGGCCGAGCCTTTTTCAGCCTGGAAGGTCGCGGCCTTGCTCCAGATGGAAAGGAAAACTTCCTGGAGAAGGTCCTGCGCCTCGGCCTCGTTGGCCAGCATCTTGAGGGCGAGAGAATAAAGGGGACCCGCAAAGCGATCGTAAAGAGACGAAAAGGCCGGGCGGCTTCCCACTGCCACCTTCCGCATCAACTGTTCGTCATCCTCCATGGATGGGGAGGATTCGAAAGCGTTCTCCATGTTTGCGAATGGATATGCCTTAAAGCCCTGGCGATTCCAAACCCAATCGCCGCATCGGGACGAATTCGCGACGGGGGATGGGGAAAGAGGGGAGGTGAGGGCGGTCACCGTTATTCATCGCGCTCTCTTTCTCCGGCCCGAGCCACACCTTTCCCCTGGGCGTTCCTGCCTAAGGAACGGTGTCGTTCGGGCCGGTGGAAACCGGCGCCGGATTCTCACTGGGCTTGGGCGGGGAACTGGCGGTCTTGGTCTTGCGGGTCTTCTTGGACGGCGTGCTCGAGTTGGAGGTGCTGGCCGTCTCGGTTTTGGTCTTCGTCGCGGCCGCCTTGGCGTGACTCGCGGGCCTCAGGTCGGTCGGTGGCGCGATCGGGCCCAGCGAGGGCTGCGCCTGCGGGGAGGGCATGGTTGCGGGGGGCGGACTTTGGGCGGGAGCGGACTGATCCGGTGCCGCCGGGGTCGGAGGAGGTGTCGGCGCGGGAGCTGGCGTCGGTGCCGGGGGCGGAGCGGGAGGTTCGACCAGCGCCAGTTCGATCAGCACCGGCACTTTTTTGATCAGGCCCACGTAGGTTTTTTCCTGGGGGCTTAACTTCGTGCCCTGCGCCATCTGATCATGCAGCGCCTTCGTCTTCACATTGGCCAGCGGGATGAAGTTCATCGCCATGGTCATCGTCTCCGCACTGGCCGCCATGGCCTTATGTGCGTCGTCGATCACGGGAAAGCGGACGATCTTCAGCGCGCCCTTGCCGTCCGACTTCACGGTTCCCACCATCTGGCCGTTCGGCTGGTCCAATTGGACCGTGCCCTGCGCGATCCAGACATCGGTGCGATCCGGCATCACCACGGTGACAAAATCGGTGCCGCGGGCCGCCGCTACGCCGAAGGGCGATTTGACCCGGTAGTCCTGCTTTTCTCCCGGGCGCAGGCCGACCTTGGAGAAAGCCGCGCCCGATTTCAGATCGATCTCCGTCGTGCGCAGTTGCGGGGTGACGGTCTGTTGCACGGCCGCCTCCGATTGAGGTGTCAGGCGGACGGAGTTGACGCCGCCGAAAAGCACGGCCGCCGTACCGCCGTCGCCGGTCTTGACCACGCTGCCATTGGGGATGGCCATGCTGTCGGTCGCCGGAACGAAACTCGTCGGGCTCGAGGGCAGGGCCACCTGCACATCGCCCTGGGGTTCGCGGATCTGCATGGCATCCGGCGCAATCCCGAGGGAGGCGGGCATGCTCGGCGGGGTGATCGGCTCGAGCCAATCGTGTACCTGCTCGACATAGACTTTCTTGGGCGCCTTATGGTGGGGCGTGAAGAAATAGGAGTCGTCCTTTTGCCGGAGCTGGCTCGCCGATAAAATCACGGCATCGGGTTCGGCCTTCAGGACGGAGGTGCGGAAATAGAAATTCGCATCGGTCCGCTTGTACTCGGCTTCCTTCGCCGTCGTCGTGGCCACAGGTTTGGCCAGAACGGCCATCGCCGGCAGGAAAGTCAAAAGCGCGGCGTAAGTGAATCGCGTGAAGTATTGCATGGACCTATTCATAATTACGATTAAGGACT
>JAMFSY010000166.1 GCA_026225555.1 Methylacidiphilales bacterium | reverse complement strand
GCGTCTCCACAGCTCCCTCGGCTATCGATCCCCGATGGACTTTGAAGCCCTCCTCAGCTAACCCCTAACTCAATAACCCAACCAAATCCTTTCCCTCACTGTCCGCCAAATCGGGGGAAGCCCAAAAAGCAAAAGGCAACCGACCTGATCCTTCGACAAGCTCAGGATGACCGAAATTTTTGAGAGCAAGTCTTTTTCAGAAAGCTCTTAGAGAACGAGGCCGCGTCTTTTTAATCTCGTCGGGTAATTTTCCGCCGTTCGCTTCGGCTCCGCTGGTAGCCGCCGCACGCCGTGCGGTGGTGTCTTTTCGAACGAGGAGGGGAAACGTGGGAGCTTTTCTTCTCTCCTCCACCGCACGGCGTGCGGCGGCTACCGTTGGCCCTTGCGGCGCGGTTCTTTATTGTCCCGGCGGCGGCGCGACATGCATCGGCCCGCCCGGATTGGGATGCCCATGACCTTCGCCCCAATTGTGCATGTGGCCGGAAAAATCGCGCTGGCGCTCACTCTCCATTTTCTTGAGTTCCGCCTGCTGATCGGCGGTGAGGAGAGGCGCAATCTGGTCATTGGCACCTTCCATGATGTGGGAAATGCGGCCGACCTCGTCGCGGTGCAGCGCCTGGATATCGTCCCCCGCCTTGGTCAGGATCGGCTGGATCTTGGTTTGCTGATCCGGCGTAAGGTTCAAGCGCTGGGTCAAATGAGTGAGCCAGTGATTTCGCAACTGATGCTCATCGGGCGGATGCGACCAGTCGGCGCGAAAGCCAAACGTCAGCGCCCCGCCGGTGATCATGCCCACCACGAAGATGAGGCCGAGGACCAGCCATGGTTTTGCTCTTTGCCAATTCACGGGTTGGTATCCACTTGCAGGCTCGAATCGGCCAGTTGCAGATAGTCGGCTTCAGGGGTTGATTTTTGACTCAGCGCGGGCCATAGGCTCAGGCCCATGATCAGCAGGGCGAAGAGCAAACCGCGCACGAGAACCCCCATGTTCCACAAACCGGGCGTGCCCGCTTCGCGCCACGCGGCCAGCACGCGGGTCTCGAGGCCATAGGGCGGCACAGGGTTCATCGCCAGCGGAGCCGCTGCGCGAAAGAGCCGGTCGAGTTGATTGTCGAGGGGGTTCATAGGTTTTCCTTCATGAGCATGGCGTAGCGTTTCCGCATCTGGGCCCGGGCGCGAAAGGCTCGCACCTTGATCGTCGTGCCGCTCCATCCGGTCAAGCCGGAAATTTCCGCGACGCCATGACCTTCGAGGTACATCAGCCGCATGAGCAGCCTATCGTTCGGACGCAGGCCTTGCAGCAATTTTTCCACCAGTTCGCTCGCCGCCACCCGGTCGGAGGCGTCGAGTTCGTCGGTCGCCGTGGCGAGATGTTCCACCACGCTGGCTTCCTCCTCGCTCAAGTCGGCGAGGCGAAGTTCGGGGCGGTGCTTCTCATGCCGGATCTGGTTCAGGCAGGTGTTCACCGCGATCCGCGAGACCCAATGGAGGAAGGGCACCTTGCCTGAGAACTGGTGCAGATGGGTGATCACCTTTACGCAGGCCTTCTGGATAAGGTCCTCCGCCTGCTCCTTGGGCGGCAGGTTGGCGTACACGAGTTTGGCGACGTGGGGATACATGTAATGAAAGAGTTCCAGGACGGCCTGCTCATCTCCCTTGCGGCCGCGTTCGAGGCGATCATTCACCTCGGCATCGGTCATCGAGGGACAATCCTCAGGCCTCTTCATAAGCTGTTGACCCGCCTTTTATACACTTGGTTACAAAATAGTTCGGTTGGGGCCGCTTTTCAGGTAGAATTGGTGACCTCATGGAAGTCCGCGCCCTTGCCTTTGGCCGCCTGCAATTGGCGACGCCCTTGTTATTATCGCCCCTGGCGGGATATACCAATCTCCCTTTTCGCCTCGTCATTCGCGAGGTGGGTGGCGTGGGACTCTGCACGACGGACCTGGTCAATGCGCGTTCCCTGCTCGAGAAGAACCGCAAGGCGCTTAAGTTAATCGAGACTTCCGCATTGGATACTCCGTTGGCGGTGCAGCTTTTCGGCTCCGTACCGGAGGAAATGGTCGCCGCTACAAAGATGCTGGAGGAGATCGGCGTCGCTTCGGTTGATGTCAACATGGGTTGTCCCGTGCGGAAGGTCTGCCAGGTCGGAGGCGGCTCAGCCATGATGACGGAACTGGGGCGTACCTCGGCCCTGGTTCGCCGGATGGTCGAGGCGGTGAAAATCCCGGTGACGTGCAAGATGCGCCTCGGCTGGGATGACGATAACCTGACCGCGCCTGATCTCGCGCGCGCGTTGGAAGAGGTCGGCGTCGCGGCAATCATGGTGCATGGGCGCACGCGCCAGCAGGGTTTCGAGGGTCGCGTGAATTTAGCCGGGATCCGGCGCGTGGTCGAGGCGGTGCGGACGATTCCCGTGATCGGCAACGGCGATATCACCACACCGGAGGCCGCGCGGGTGATGCTCGAAGCGACCGGTTGCCATGGGGTCAGCATCGGACGCGGGGCGTTCTATAACCCATGGATTTTTTCGCATACGCAACATTATCTGTTGACCGGAGAACTGCTGCCCGAACCTCGGTTTGCGGAGCGTGTCAAAGTCATGTCGCGCCACCTCGATCTGATGGTCGAAGTCTTTGGTGAGGCGCTGGGATGCACCATGTTTCGCAAAGTCGGTCCCTGGTACGCCAAGCGGTTCGGCCCCGCCTCATTCTTCAACAAGGGGATCGTCAAGATCGGCACCCGGGACGATTATCACACGCTGCTCGCGGCCTACATCACGTGGCGCGAACAATTCCTCGATGGGGAGGGGAACCTGCTGCCGAAGTTTTCTCCCCAACCGCATGCGCTGAACTTTCGGCATGAAGGCGAAGATGAGGATACTCCCGCCGTCGCAAAGAGGGAAAAGATTCTCGTCCCATCCGGTCCGCAGGAACTTTGGTAGGCGTTATTTGGAAGGAGCGGAGGCGTTGAGCTTCTCGATGATTTGCTCAGTGAGATCGATCGTGGTGCCGGCGCGATAAGTAATGAGGGAGCCGCGGTTCTGGGTCACGGCCGAGGTGTCGATGATCAGGTCGTACCCCTCCGGTTTTACGTAGTCGGTGATGACCTTGGTGATTTCGTCGGCGATCTGCTGATGGACGCGTGTGAGTTCGTCCTGGACTTCCTGAGTGTGCTCATGCTGGCTCTCATTGAGCTCCCGCTCCATCAATTTGAGGTCCTGCACCTTTTGGGCCAGCGCGGCGTCCTTGTCCTTGCGGGCGGCGGTGGGAAGTCCGGGGTTTTTGACCTGCTCCGCGAGGTTTTGCGCCTCCTGGCTCGCCTGGTCGTATTCGTACTGAAGCTTCTCCACTTCCTTCTTATAAGTGGCCACCATGGTGGCAATCTGAGTCGCCGAGGTCTTGGTCTTGTAATAGGTATCGAAGACCTTGCCGGTATCGATCAGGGCGATTTTGAAGTCCGCAAAAGCGGGCAGGCTGAAAGCAAGAACCAGGCAACCGATCAGAAAAAGATGCTTCATTCTCGGGCAGTTTCCCAAAATGCGGCAACGGGGTCAAAGGCAAACGCGGTCGATGCATTCAACCGGGAACAGGTCATAGTTTTTCCAGGAGGCGTTGTCCCGCCTGGATGAGCGTCTCGTCCTTCTTCGCGAAGTGGAAGCGAAGATAGCGGTACTCCGGTTCGCGGAAAAAGCTGGAGCCGGGCACGCCCGTCACGCCGATTTCCCTGGTGAACCATTCCGCCGCCGCATGATCATCGGCAAAGGAGCGGCCGAGTTTCGAGATATCGACGAGGGTATAATAGGCGCCCTGCGGTTGCGTGTAAGGCAGACCGGTCTTGGCGAGATAGCCAAGGAAGAGATCGCGCTTGCGCGCGTACTCGGCCTGCAAGTCGATGTAGTAAGAGGGCGGAAACTCCAGGGCGGTGACCGCGGCTTCCTGCAAGGGCGCCGCCGCACCCACGGTCAGAAAGTCGTGGACCTTGCGCGCCTGTCCGATGATCCGGGCATCGGCCAGAACGTAACCAAGCCTCCAGCCGGTGATCGAGTAGGTCTTCGAAAGCGAACCGCAAGTCAGCGTGCGTTCTTCGGCTCCCGGCAGCGTGGCGAAGGGAATGTGCCGGTGCGGTTCGTAGACGATATGTTCGTAGACCTCGTCCATCAGGACGAAAGTGTCGTGTTCCTGGGCGAGTTGCAGGATGAACTCGAGTTCCGCGCGGGTGAAGACCTTGCCGCTTGGGTTGGAGGGATTGCACACGACGATTGCCTTCGGTTTTTGGGCGAAGGCTCGACGAAGTTCCCCCGCATCGAAAACGAAATCGGGCGCTCGGAGCGAAACATAAATCGGCTCCGCGCCAGAGAGAATCGCATCGGCCGCGTAGTTCTCATAGAAGGGCGAGAAAACGATCACCTTGTCGCCTGGATTGCAGGCCGTCATCATGGCCACCATCATGGCCTCCGTGCTGCCGCAGGTGACGACGAGATGCTGTTCGGGATCAATTGCCAGGCCGGTAAAGCGGCCGATTTTTGCAGCCAGCGCCTGCCGGAAACGGGCCGCGCCCCATGTGATGGAATATTGATGAAACGGCCCCCGGGCTGCCTGTTCCAATGCCTCGACCAGTGCCGCCGGCGGATCGAAGTCAGGAAATCCCTGGGCCAGATTGATCGATTGGTATTGATTGGCCTGGCGCGTCATCGCGCGAATGACCGATTCCTGGAAAACCTGCAGACGGGTGGCAGTCGTGGGCATGGCGTCTTAATTTAGAGGAGTGCCATGGCAACCGGAAGCCCCATTTTCCGAGGCCACGGCAAAGAAAAGGAACCGGCTCAGATCAGCCCGGAGGAACGGAGTCCGCGGACGATGCCCGCAAAATTATAGGCATTTTTGGGCTTTTGGATATAGGCAGTCACGCCGAGGCGCAGGGCCTGTTCGGCATCGTTTTCGCTGGAGGAAGCAGTCAGGGCGACAATGGATGCCTCCTGCAGCAACCGTTGGCCGCGAATGTGGGCCAGCACTTGAAGTCCTCCGGTGCGGGGCAGGCCGAGATCGAGAAGAATGAGGCCGGGGAGGGGGAATTTCAGCCGGTCGGCGTAGTTCCCATTGCCCTCGATATAATCGATCGCTTCCGCGCCGTTTTTCACTCGGTGGACGGCGATTTTCTCGTCCATCTCCCGGAAAGCCAGCTCGAGAAAATAGACATCCTCGTCGTCGTCATCGATCAAAAGAACGCTCGACATGATAGCCCGCCTTTTCAGGACCGATGCGAGCCGTGCCAGCCCTTCTTCCGCTTGTGCATTGAGAACCACCTCTATTCCATCGGCAGTCTTGAGCGGAGGCGAAGGTTTCTTTGGGATTGCCGGATCATCGGTCATGAAGTTCTCTAAAAATTGACATTCTTTCGACGCTCTCTGACTACCTATACTTCGATTTACTTGGCTTACCGGATGCTTTGATTCGCGAATATCGGCACATTTTTTTGAAAATTAAGCTTTTTTACGGAAGCAGTAAAGGCCCATGCAAATTAAGGTTGAGCTAACCTATCATTGTTAATCATACAAATTCAAATGCATCACATTTAATTTATGAAAGGACATATCTTTTCTAGATTTATTAAATAAAGTCCCTATCATGATGATATGACTCATAGCCACGACATCCTTGGTGATTTGAGTTGGGCCCGCCGATTTGCCCGGGCCTGCGCAGCCAATCTTCCGACTTACCTGGACCGCGACGACTTGCAAAGTGCAGGAATTGTGGCGTTTCTCGGAGCGGCAACTCGTTATGACAACTCAAAAGGAGCCTCCTTTCGTGGATTTTGCGCGACGCGCATCCGGGGAGCCATCTTGGATGAAGTCAGACGCTGGGCTTGGGCGCCCCGGTCTGTTCATCGTAATCATCGCTTAATCGATTCGGCGACCCGCACGCTCATGGGCGAACTCAACCGCGAGCCCACGGCGCTGGAATTGGGAATAAAACTCGGGATCACTGAAGATGCCGTTTTAGAGATGCTCGATTCGTCGCAACTTCGGCAGGTCGTGCCTTGGGATGAAGTTTCCGAAAATAGTACCGGCGAGGAAGGCATTCATTTATCGGAGCGCATTGCTGACGTGAATTGCGCCCGTCCCGATGCAGGGCTTTTGTCGATGGAGAACCGGCGCGAGCTGATCATTTGCATGGAGAAGCTGACCCGCATCCAGGCGCTCGTCATTGTGCTCCACTATCTGAAGGATGTTCCTCTTTGCGAAGTTGCGAAGATGACCGGGGTGACGCCCTCCCGCATCTCACAGATCCATCATCAAGCCTTGAACCGTCTCCGGGCTTTTTGGAATAGCCGATCCTAACCCAAATCTTTGTCCTCAACGCGAGGCAGCTTCAGCAGGTCCGACCCGTAGGCTTTGGGATTGAGGGTCAGATCTTTGACCACGGTCAGCAGCCGGACTTTTCCGGGATAGAATTCGCGGTACTTCGTGACTTCGCGCTGGTCGACGACTTTGAAGCCATAGCGCGCAAACATTCGGTTGCCCCGGCGTGACTCGAAGCTGACCACCTGACCATAGACCTGCTTCTCTCCATGCGCATACAGGTAGGCGAGAGAGGTCTCCACGAGATCGCGGAGGGTGGGCACGCTACGTGCCTCCGCGAGAATATTGAAATGAAGATGGGGCATGTCCGGCGGAGTAAACGGGATCTGGTGCCGCGCCTGGGTCAGGATCCATTTCACATAGCGGCGGCTCGCGGTGTTGTAGGGGCGGGTGAAGTAACGCCACGCGCCGCGCAGGGCGAGCCAGGGAATCATCCGGGCTTCATAGCGGGCTTTGCGCCGGGGAAAACGGCAGCCCATGATGTAGCCCTTGACCTCGCCATCGAGCACGCAGACGAAGATCGACTGCGGCTCGACATCCGTGTAGTAGCTGGTCAGGTAATCGCAAAAAAGTTCGCGATCCTCGAATACGGGATCGATCGGCTTGCCAAGAAATCCGGTGTCGGCGCAGATCTTGCGGATGGCGGCGCGGTCTTCCAGGCGATACGGGCGGACGATGATCGGTGACGACGCAGGCGCCGGGGATGTTTCCATCGGGGCAGAAAAAGTTCCCGTCAGGCGGGAGCGTAAACGCTGTCCGGCAACGGACGCTTCAGCACTTCGAGCACGGCTTGGGAAATGGCTTCCTTCAGCGTCTCGGTTTTCACCACGCTGGAATCATTGACCAGATGCACCGAGACAATGTCCTCCGCCTGGAGGAGCTGCGGATTCACGCGAAGGAAAATCCGGTAGACCATGAGCTGGCCGAGTGAACTGTTGCCCACTTGGGAGACAATGTAATCCACGACGGCGGAGAGCCGCATTCCGCCGCGCGGCCTTTCGGGCGTGGTGGCGTTGGGCGGAGCGGAAGCGGCGCGAAAACTGGGGGCCGATTCTTCCATCACAGCGGAGGCGAGCACGGCGGAAGGGGCGGTCGCCTCGGGCTTCGGCTCGTGCAGGACAATGGCCGGGGTCACGGCGGAACCGATGGCGGAGACGCTGGAGGCACCGGTGCGCTTCAGGTATTGATCGAGCGTGATGGGCTGTTCCTCGATCCATTCGCGGCCCAGGAATTGTTCGGTGAGGGGAAGCGCATCGGCGAAGGCGACCTCGACGCTCAGGGCGACTTCCGCGAGGCTGCGCTGGCCATCGAAGGCAAGCAGCAGTTTCCACTGCGGCGCGTGCAGACGGATGGAGGTGGCCTCCTTGTCGTAAGTCGGAGTGCGTTTGTAAATTTCAGTGCCGGTCATGGGAAAAACAAATTTAGATTTCGGAGGAGGTCAGGCCCAGGACGAAGTAAGCATGTTCGTTGCGCCAGACCACGGGCTGAACAAAGACGGCGGGAGGCATCTCGATGGGATCATCCGGCACGGTGCTGAAGACGCGCGGTTCCGAGACGTGCAAGTCCGGGCCGAAACGCTTGTGCACATTGTTCGCGATGGCGCTGGTGATGTCCTTGATCACGTCGCGGCAATTCTCATCGGTCGGCTTGCCCCGGCCTGGACGCGTGTTGTAAAGCATCTGCAGGAACTGCTGCGAGGCGGTAAGATAGACGAAGCCTTCCGCGCCACCCTTGAGATGCAGCAGGCCGGTGTAGGCGGAGAAAACCAGGGATTGAAACTCAATCGTCGGATCGCGGAGCAGAATCTCGTTTCCCGTGATCTTGTTGAGATGGGCCAGAGTTACGTCGATGAAGTAATAGATGTCTCGTTCGTGCAGTGGCATACAGAAATGTCTAAGGGATGTTAAGGCTTCGGGCGCGGATGTCCAGCCTGAGGCTATTCGTTCGATGGCAGCCTATTTGCCGGCAGGCGGCGTGTTCGATGCCTGAACCAAATCCATGTTGAAAGTCCCGTAGCGAAACTCCAGTTCCGCGTGGAGGGGCAGATGACGCGCATCATCGGTCATCCACAAAATCAGATGCCCCTTCTTGTGCGTCCCGACCGTGGGCAGCAGGGAAATGCGCAGAACCGGCTGGGCGGGCCACGTCCCGAAAGCTCGCGTCTCGCGCGCCTGGCATTCGGCTTGGCCTTGTTTCTCGGAGTTGCTCTCGTAAACGTAGAACGTGTGTTTGTCTCCCGGTTTCCACGCTCCGGCGCGGATGCGATAGAGCATCGTGCCGACGTCATCCACGCTTTCGTCCGTGATGGGAAATGTCTTCGTCTTGCCTTCGCCCCAGAGGTCGCGGTTGCCCTGTTTGGTGGCGTAATCGATCCGTGTGCGCTCCCGGATGACGCGCTTGGGTTCGAAGCGATATTCGCCGTACTCAATCGAGCGCCAGGAGTTTTCCTCCAGGATGGACCAGAAATTTCCCGTGAACGG
>JAMFSY010000165.1 GCA_026225555.1 Methylacidiphilales bacterium | reverse complement strand
CTCCCTTCCCGGTTGACCGGCCACCAAAGATGATCGCTCCGCTTCCCTTTTGCTGGCATTCATCACAGGTATGGTTCCCGCGGAAAGCCCAGCCTCGGACGAGTCGCTCGTCGAAGCCGCGCTCGCGGGCGATGATGAGGCTTTCTCCGAACTCGCGCGCCGCCATAAAAGCCGGGTCTTCGGCCTCGCCTCCCGTTTCACTCGCAACGCCGCCGATCTCGAGGACATCTGCCAGGAGGTCTTCGTTCAGGCCTTCTTCAAGCTCCGTCAATTCCGGGGAGACTCTCCGTTCCAGCACTGGGTCCTCCGCATCGCAACGTACAAATGTTACGACTATCTCCGCCGGAGCCGACGCTCGCCCCCGGCAATTTCAATCGATGCCCTGCTCGCCTCGGGGCACGAACCCTCGGCCCTCGAGAACCCCGCTCCGGACCCGGATCTGGAGAAGCTTCATGCCGCCTTGGCCGAACTATCCCCTAAGGAACGGCTGGTCATCACCCTCCTCGAAATCGAAGACCATTCCCTCAAAGAGGTGGTTGATCTCACCGGTTGGACTTTGGCGAATGTCAAAGTCCGTGCTTTCCGGGCTCGGAATACTTTGCGCAAACTCATCGAGAAAATGAAATGAACGGATCACCCTCCCCTTCGGACTCCTTCCTGGATACGCTCTTCGCCCGTGCGCGGGCTGAACGCCCCGATACCGCCCGGGCCGAATACGCCTTCGAAACGCGACTGCTTGCCCGGCTCCGATCGGCGCGGCAGACCGATCGCGTGTGGGCCAGGGTTTCCTGGCGCATGGCCCCCTTCTTTGGGGCATTTGTCCTGGTTCTCGTTCTCTGGCAGGCCGAGGTCTCGTCCAGCACTCAGGACGCGGAGCAAGCGGCCCTGGCGGAGAATTCCGCCGCCGTCGATCTCTGGAATAATTTCAACTGATTATGACCGGCTACTGGAAGGCCTCGCTTGGCGTGATCCTGGTCTTTGTCCTGGGCTGTGCCTCGGGCACGCTGGGCTCATCGCTCTATTTCTCGCATCGCATTGCTCTTCTGGCGCAGCGGGGAACTGCCGGGTACATCGAATTCGTGGAAAAGCACACGACACGCAACCTTCATCTCGATCCCCAACAGAAGAAGGAAATCCACGCCTACTTCATGGCGAATCTGGCCGATCGGAAGCAGTTGGAAACGCAGATTCGGCCACAGATCGAGCAACTCAATGTCCGGACCTTCCAGCAAGTCAAATCGGTCCTGCGTCCGGACCAGGCCCAGCTTTTCCATGACAACACGCTCGAGCTCCGCAAGGGGTTTGCCCGGGCCGCGCGCGCTTCCGGGGCGGCGGCACCATCCGATCTGGGCGGGACGACCAACGATGCCGGCAATCCCGCCCGCTCCCTGCCTTAGGGACTAAGGATTACATCTCCTCTTTGTGGGTGGGATCTTCCCCGCTGCTCCGTTCGCCCGGGATTTCGCCCTGGATCGCATTGGCCTTGAGCAGCGCACCTCCAATGAAGAAATCATAGGCAAAGGCACCGAGAAGTCCGCCGACGAGAGGCCCGAGGACAGGCGGAATCCAGACGCTTGGCCCGCTGGTCAGTCCGTTATTGGTGAAACCGGCGATCACAGCGAAAAGGCGCGGTCCAAGATCCCTGGCGGGATTGATGGCGTATCCATTCATGCCCCCGAAGGAGATACCGATGGCGACGACGATAAGGCCGATGATAAGCGGAGCCATATTGGAACCCGGCAGGGCATTTAGCTTATCGACCACGGCCAGGATCAAACCCAGGAGAAGAGCCGTGCCGACCACCTGATCGAAGAAGCCCGGAAAGAAACCGGGAACGGCCGGGAAGGTGCAGAAAACGCCCGTCGTATGGTCGAGCTTGGGATCGACCAGAACCCACTTTCCATAGTAGTTGGCGAAGACCAACGCTGCGCCTGTAAAGGCACCGAGGAACTGCGCGATCATGTAGTGAGGAACCTTCCACCACGGCATGCGCCGGGTGGCGGCCATGGCCAGCGTTACGGCCGGGTTGAGATGGGCGCCACTAATGGTTCCTGCGATGTAGATGCCGAACGTCACCGCCAATCCCCACCCAAGGACGATGTTCGTGTAGCCTCCCTTCACCACTTCGCCTGGTATGGGTGGGTTACTGCCAAACAGCACCACCATGGCGACCGACCCCACGCCGAAAAGGATCAGTACGAGCGTTCCAAAAAATTCCGCCGCGAATTCCTGCTTCCATGTAAATTTCATAGTTCAGTTGATTTATTGTAATTGCTACTGAAGCAACAGTAGCTCTATGGCTCGGGCTGCGCTTGCGCTTTTGCTGATAAAAAACCTAGATCTTGTTCAAAAAATCTACAGAGAAAGGGCAAGTCATTAGTCTCTTTCTTGGATGAGTTCGCCGATTGGGGGATGCCGCCTGGCGCACTCGTTTCTCAAAAATCATCACTATAATTAATATTTACAAGATGCGGAAACCCGGATATTCGGGGCGTGGGATTGCCGATCAACCATTCGAGACCCTTGCGGAATTATGAAACACCTGCCTCTCCTGATCTTGCTCGTTTTGACCGTCGGCGGTCTCTATTTGCGGGCCAATCAGCCTGCCCAATGGAATGCCCTCCTCGCGGCCTGCCGGGCTCCGGCACCGATTACGGAGGTGTTGCCCGTGACCGATCAACCCGCCCCGGCTCTGTCCCACCCGGCGGCGACAAGTGTGGCCGACGACTTGCCCGCAGCTCCTGCCGCCGCCCCTCAACCTGCGCCGGAATCTCCTGCCCCACCGGCCGCTGTACCGGAAATACCAGCGGCGCCGGTGCAGACCACTGCGGCCGCGACCATCGAACCAGCCGTGCCGAAAGTCTGGGCGACCCCCGATCCTTTGCCGGCGTTACCAAACTGGACGTGGACGACGCGTAGTGGCGCGACCTGCACCAATGTCGTTGTCCAAAAAGTGGAGCCCGATTACGTGACAATCCTGGATGATAGCGGCAGCGCCCGACTCAACATCGCGGACCTTCCTCCGGATATTCAGAAGCAATTGAATTACGATCCCGATGCAGCCCGGAAGGCAACCTTGGATCGGGCAAAAGAAGCATCCGATGCCTCCGTGGCCGCGGCTGCAACAGCAGCCCATGCGGCCACCGAATTAACGCAGGCCGATAGAGACCAGATCAACGAGCAAATTTCGGATTTGCGAAAGGATATCGGCCAGAAATTGCGGGAAATCGCCTCGGTCTATGCGCGCGATGGGTATGCCCGCTCTGTCGGTTCCCAGTCGAGTTTTCGGGATACCGTCGTGGATGAAACAACCCAATTGAATGCTTTGGAAAAGAAGATGGGCCAGCCGCTCACTTCCCCACCCACGTATTATCCTTTTTACCCCTACTATCTGTACCCCTATTAACGGTCATTTCCCGGAGGAGAAAATCTCATCCGGGAAATGAAACCGATGACCGGCTAGCAGTAAGATTACAAGCCCGATCAGGGAGAATTCGACGGGACGTTACCGGTGCCGGGGACGGAATTGGCCGCCACGCCGGGAGGAGGAAACACCTGCAGGGTCACCCGGTAAACGGTGCCTTGATTGCTGGGGCCACCGTAGTAGGTCGTGCCGTAGAGATTGCCGTCGTTGCCGGGGACGATCGAATTCGGGATGGTGCCGAGTTCGGAGCCGTTCGTGCCGCTAAAGGAAATCAACGTCAGCAATGCGCCGGTGTCGGTGACCTGGAAGACCGTGCCGTTATCATGCGCACCACCGGTTGAGGTCGTGCCACAGAAATTGACGCCGCTCCATTGCACCTGACTCGTCTTGATGTGCAGGTTCTGGTAGAGACTCTCGAGATAGAAGAAGCCGTTGCTCCACGGAACGAGGGCCGAATCAGGATGCGCACCGTTTGCGCCGTTGAAATTAACCAGGGTGTGAAGCTGATTTTGAGGATCGAAGGTAAAGACCGTACCCATGTTGGTTGTGCCGCCGTTGTAGGTCGTGCCGTAAAAATTACCGTCCGGCAGCTGGCCCAGGCGGGAATGGGGATTCGCGCCGTTCGCGCCGTTGAAGGTCAGCAACGTGGTGATCTTGCCGCCCGGAGTCAGCTCAAAGATGGTTCCGTCATTGCTCGCGCCACCACCGGAAGTCGTGCCGTAGAAATCTCCATTCGTCCCGCGAATGAGACCCTGGGGATTCGCGCCGTTCGCACCGCTGAAGTTGACAATCGTCTGCATCATCCCGCCGCCAGAGGCCGAACCGGGATCGGCAGGGTCGGATGTTTGGGAATCCATATTTCCCGTGCTGCCATACACCGGGCTCATATCCTTGGGATCGATGAGACCCCGCATGCCGGAGGAATGGACCGAGGCGCTATTCGACGCCATTGTCGAGACTCCACCGCCCTTGGTGATCTTGAAAAGAGTCCCCTTTCCGTAGGCGCCACCGTTCGAGGTCGTGCCGTACAAGCCACCGTCTGAACCGAGCACCAGCCCCGAAATGGGGGATGCACCGTTCGGTCCGCTGAACGATACGACGGTCCGGAAGCTCCCGGTGGGCGTCAATTGGAAGATCGTCCCCTTGTTGTAGGCGCCGCCGCTATAAGTGGTGCCATAGAGATTGCCATCGTTCCATTCGACCAGGTGGGATTCGGGGTTCGAACCATTCGCGCCATTAAAGTTGACCAAGGTCTTGATTGGCGAATTAAGCGGAACCTCAAAAAGCGTTCCCTTTCCACCCGAACCGCCGTTGTAAGTCGTGCCGTAGAAATTTCCGTGGGGACCTTGAACGATACTCTCCGGATTGGAGCCGTTGTCTCCGCTGAAAGTAACCAACGTTTCAAGCGTCTGATCAGCTCGCAAAGCGGAGGTGGAAAGGGCCGCACCCATCGCGAGGAGCGAGAGGAGAGGAAGGCGATTATGTCGAGTGTTCATGGTTCGTAAGATTAAGTGTATTTTTTACACAACATTTGAGAGAGCCGAATAGAGCGGACGGAGCCTCGCAAGAATTTCAAGTCCTGACAAGCTTATTACATAAGGAGATAAACAAGTCTACTAAAGAAAAAATAAGCTCTGGAAATGGTTCCCGCCGTTAAATATGCGCAGGCATGATTTCTGCATGGAATCTTGTCACAGAAAGAGCAAAGCGGAAATGCGGTTTAAATTTTCGAGGAGAAACTTTGGAATAAATCTTCGGCGGTTGCGAAAATCCCCTCCCCGGTTTAGGATCGCGTTTCAGCTCCCATAGCTCAACGGATAGAGCGATATCCTTCTAAGATATATGTTGCTGGTTCGATTCCAGCTGGGAGCGCTCTTTGGGATAGCGGTCACACTGATACTTCTTCATCTCGTCTCCGACCGGCTTTCGCCAGCGCTCTCCCGCCATGATCAAGATCCTCCGCCGTGTGCCGTCCTGGACGCTTCCGGCAGCCTTGTCGCTCTTGGCTTTCACGATGACGGTGGGCTGGAAAGTGGTTAACCCGGCCCATGTTCAATGGCTGATGGAGGGCGATCCGGCGATTTCCTGGCTAGGCTGGCTTTTCTACCGGGATACGCCCTGGACGCTTCCTCTCTGGGCCAATCCTTCCTGCGGACTCGAGACAAGTTCGACGGTCCTCTTCACCGATTCCAACCCGCCCATGGCCTTGATCGGGAAAATTCTGTCGCCCCTCCTGCCGGTGCCCTGCCAGTACGTCGGGCTTTGGCTGCTGATTTGTTTTCTCCTTCAGGGGTGGTTCGGGTGGAAGCTGATGGGATTGCTCACGCAAAATTCTTGGGCGCGCCTCTGCGGAACAGGCCTCTTCCTTTTCGCGCCGCCTTTTCTCTGGCGTCTGCACATCCACTTTACGCTGGTGGGCGGGCAGACCTTGCTTTTGGCCGCGCTCTATCTTTGCCTGGGGCCGCCCACCCTGCCACGGCTCCGGGGCTGGGTCGCGGTTATTGGATTTGCCGCCATTCTGCACGGCTACATCCTGCTCATGGTCTCAGCGTTGTGGCTGACGGATCTCCTCCGGCGTGGTTGTACGAACCGAGATTTCCTCAAACTCGGGCTGGAAATCCTCTTGGTCGTGATCGTGACCGTCTTGGGACTGACCCAAGTGGGTGCCTTCAGCATTGGAAGGGAAGCGTGGTCCGCCGATGGGTTCGGTTACTACCGGATGAATCTCCTCGCGCCAATCAACCCCACCGACCAATTCGCATGGTCGTATCTGTTGCCCGCCCTCCCTCAGGGTAACGGCGATTATGAAGGCTTTAATTACCTCGGCCTTGGCGTGCTTTTCGCCCTGGCCGCAGGGCTGCCCACGCTTTTTCTTGGCTGGAAAGGCTTTCGGTTCTCCTGGTCCTTCGTGCCGTTGATCCTGCTCAACGTCGGCTTCATCCTCTTTGCGATATCGAATGTCCCCGGCGTTGGCCGATGGAATGCCCCCGCCGTGCCCTTGCCGGATTGGTTCATGAATATCGCGGCTATTTTTCGAAGCTCGGGCCGTTTCTTTTGGCCCACCTTCTACCTCCTCCTTTTTCTCGGCGTGCGGAATATCCTCCTTCTCTATCGACCGGCCATTGCGGCCGGTGTGCTGACGGTCGCCCTGCTCGCCCAAGTGATTGATACCAGCGCCGCGTGGCTTCCCTACCAACGCCAGATGACCGATCCGAAGGATGGCCTGACCGGTCCTCTTTCCGATCCCTTCTGGAAAGGCGACTTTGCCGGTTACACGAAACTACGGGTCGTCCCGCCCGACTTTCTTAGCTGGGGCGATCCAATGGCTTCCCTCGCTTACTTTGCCCATCTCCATGGGATGGGCACGGATGCCATTTACTTCGCGCGCACCAACCCACAAAAGGTCGAAGCCCTGCGCGAGGACGATGATTCGCGGCTCAAGACCGGCAACTTCGCTCTGGATACGATCTATATTCTCAATGACGACAGCGCCGTGCAGGCGCGGCTCACCATCAATCCGAAGACGGATCTTTTAATCAAGGCGGATCAATTCACCGTCCTGCTCCCAGGCGGGAAGGAGCATCATTCGCCGGGACTCAAGGCCCCAGATAAGTGACGGCGAGGGAGTCGATCCGCAAGGTCCCCGAGTCACGAAAATAGATGCGCATCTCGAACGTCTGCCCGCGCTGCTTGACGGTCACATCGTGCGTGAAGACCTGAGGGCCCGCGCCCGGATAAGGCAGCGGAGTTGCATCGGAAGCATTTTCCGCCGAGCCCGTCCGATCGAGAAGATCGTAGACCGCCAGTTTGTCCGCCGCCGGTGCGGCCAGATAGGCATAGTGAAAAGTGACCCGATAATGGGCCGGGGCGAGACTGATAAAAGGGCCGCGGGTCAGGTAGCCTTCGTTGTCCTGACCGGCCACGGCGATCCGGGAATTTTGCTGGGTCTTCCCGGTTTCAGACGCCAGGTCGGAGGCCTTGATTAACACCGTATGGGCATCGTCCAGAAAAGTGTTGGAGATTGAACCAAAGAACGGGTTATAGCGGATGCTTCTCGCATCGGAATAAAGCCAGATTGCCTCCTGGTTGGAGGTGTAAACGATCTGATCGGGCTCGCCAAAATGCGTCTTGATTTGCGGATCGGGCATGTAGAGCAGGCGGAAATGAGGAGCCTCCCGAACCGGATGCCCCTTCCCATACCACTCGAGACTGTTGAACCAGTGATTGATCGTTCCGTCCCCCGAGACGGCGGGCAACTGAAGCGTCCACTGGGAAAGTACTCCGATGAGATTCGACCGCCAATAGTCGGAAAATCCGGCCTCGATATGATGCTCCTTCATCACTGCCTTTAGAAAAGGAATGGTCGCTTTCATGTCCTCGTATTCGCCGCTGGGCGATTGGGGAATGAAGGCGACGGCGATCGCAAAAGCGGCGACCGCCACCGCAAGAATCTTTTCCAGCCATGGCCGCCAGAGAACGACCGAATGGAGTGCGAAGATGATGACGAAAAGAGGCAGCACGAGGGCCACGACCAGATAGCGTTTATCCACCGTGCCCTGATAATCACCGGTGAGGATCGCGCCGGCCCAATCAACGAACACGGCGGTGCTGCAAAAAGCCATCAAACCGAAAATCAGCGGCGAGGCAGGATGCTTCTTCCGGCGAAAATAGAGACAGACAAATCCGACTATTCCCCCCAGGACGACGAGAATATCCAACACGACGAAGAAAACCAAAAGATGTTGGGTGGGATCGACCAACTCCCCCCACAACGTGTTCAAGGATGCGCGGGCCGCCCCAAGATCGAAATGGGTATAGCTATCCATCGCCAAGGGCGCGGGAAAGCAAAACGGCCCGAGAAAATGGGCCGCGACACCGGCCAGGGTCAGATTTAAGGCCAGGCCCAGGTAGGTATTCCAACGACGGGGGAAAACCACGGTCAGCGCGACAACGGTAACCCATGCGGGAATGAGGAAGACGATAAAGAACAACGCATCCGAAACGCCGCCCAGAAAGACCAGCGCAAAAAGACTCCAGAATCCCAACGTGCGGATCCCCGAAAGCTGGCTGATCAAAACGGTCAGCGAAACCAGGCAAAGCAGGGCCGCCCCACTATGATAGACCGGCTGTAGGATGGGGTTCGGAAGGTACAACCCCCACTCGCGGGGCAGACCGAAATTGCAGATCAGGGTGATCCATAAAAAGAGGAAGATGGAACAAAGGGAAAGTTTGTTCGGCCTTTTCAAGACGAAGGCGAGCCCCGCCGACGCAGCGAGCCAGCTGAAAAAGAGAAACACCATGTTCAACTGCAAGGCCATCAAGCCATCACGGCAAAGAAAGTTCCAGATAAAGAACGTGGTGACGTTGGGAAAAAGATCACTGAACCCGCCCCACTGCCAGTCGGAGCCGGGATGCCCCATTTCCACGATGTCGTGATAGAAAACCGCGAGCACGACGGTCTCCGTGTCCATGGCCGCGAAGAAGTAGGCGACCACATAGTGCGTCGCAAAAAAGACCGTCGCCAAGGCCAGGACCAGCCAGGGCCATTGGCGCAGGACAGCGCCTAAACTTCTCCGCTTCGACATCCACGCTTGATACCTTTTAGAAATTTCAAGTCGACATAATATAATATCGGTCCGTTCCACCGTAGGCCCATCGCGGTATCAGGCTGTACGGCAAGGGGAACGATCTGCTAAAGCGTTAGTTAGCTCGCGCACACCATGCACCTCCTTCAAGATTTCCTTCTCTGGTCGTTGATCTCGGGACTTGTGATTGGAGGAGCGCTCGCCTTTCACCGGTTTTTCCCGGATGAATCTCCCTGGTTCGGGCTCATGGTCCCGCCGGTGGCGTTTGTTCTTCTGATTAATTTCATCGAGCACTTCATCGCCCTGCCCGATCTACTGATCCTCCTGCCAATCCTGGCTGGGATTCTTCTCTGGCTCGTGGCCGCACCCGGCTACAACCGGCGCAACGTCTTTCTGCCCGCCTGTATTTTTCTCGGCGCATTCGCCTTCACTTTTGGCATCCGCTGCCTGCAACCGGATATCCTTCACACCTCCGACGGGCTATCCGATCTCAACAAGATCAATAATTTTTGCCAGGGCGATATCCTGCCGCCCATCGACACATGGATGCCGCCCTTCCACTATGTCTGGTACTACTCGCTTCAGCATTACGCGGCGTCGATCATCCAGCGGCTCTTCGACATCAAGATCGGCGCGGCCTACAACGCGACCCACGCGCTGCTTTCCGCGCTGATTTGCGTGGCGGGAGCGGCCGCCGCCCACCGCCTTTCCGGTGGCCGGACCTGGATTACGGTGATGATTCCGTTTCTCATTACCGCCGCCGCCACCGGCAGCTCCGCTTACATCTACCTGACGAGTCACGATCCGAGCGAATGGCTGGCGAGCAATCTTTCCGGCGGAGTCATCGCGTATGATAACGCCATCGCCAACCACACACCGCCTGATGGCAATCCGCTCTGGAAATTGCTCGCGCTGGTGGATCCACACCGGGAACGGCTGGAGTTGCAGGTGCCCGGTTTCTGGACGTGGCGCGACGAGTATCACGCCAATGCCTCGGGCCATTTTCTCACCCTCTTCGCGGTCTTCGTCATCGCCGAGCTGGTCGCGATCCGCCGCACCATCTGGCCCTGGATCATGGCGGTGCTCCTGCCTTTCCTCGCCGTCGATTCGAGCACGTGGTCCTATCCGATCATCACACTTCTCTGTGGAGGTACGGTCGTTCTCGCGCTCTATTTCGATCGCCGGCCCGCCGCGCTTCAGTTGGCCGGGCTGATCCTCCTCGCCGCGTTTGTTTTGCTCTGGCCCTCTTTTCATGATGTGACTTCCTCGCCCCAGGTGCCCGACATCGTCTGGACCCAGTCCGAATGGCGCGCGCCCTTTCTCGAGTTCATCATCCAATGGTGGCCCATCCTCGCGCTCTGGGTTCTGGGTTGCTGCTACTTCCGGGAACTCTCCTTTGGCATGCGGTGGATCCTCTGCGTCATCCCCCTGATGCTCATCGGGGTCGAGTTGATCACGGTGGAAGGCCGCTACAACACCATTGAAAAGATGTGGGGCTACACCTACGGGACCGGACTCATCGCGCTCTTTCCGATCGTGGCGCGCCTGGCAAATTGGGAGGCGGTCGGCGCCTATCTGCATGAAGAGTGGGCGCCCGCGAGACTTTTCCATTCCAGCCCGGCCAAGGGTCTGTGGGACCGCATTGGCGACCTGACCCTGGTCCTGACCCGCCCCACCTATCTGGCTTGCCGCTTCGTCACCGTTCTTCTCGTATTTTCAGCGGCGGTCAGTCTCTACGGACGGCTAAGGACCGAATGCGAATGGATTCCCTGGAATGGCGGAGTCGGCGCTATCGAGGGAGATCATTATATCACAATTGATCCGCAGAAAAATCGGATCATGCAGATTCTGCGACAGGTGAAGCACAAGACCTTCCTCAGCGGCAAGGTCGTCTGGTGCTACAATGAATCTCCCGCCCCCGCCGTCTTCACCGGCAACCGCAGTTACATCGCGTGGACTTATTTCGAATCGGTGGCCGATTATCCGGAGGAGTCGAATTACCGGACCAAGCTCGCGAACGATTTCTATTCCGGCGCCCTGCCCGACCGTCTGAAATTTCTCCAGGGCAACCATATCGCCGGGGTCATCATCTGGCCGGATGACGCCATTCCCGACGACTACCTCGCCGCCTTGAAAAAGGAACTCGATTCCGCCTACGAATACGTCGATTGCCGTGGCGATGGAGACAAGAACGCCGGCGTCTTTCTTCAGCGGCCACTGCCGGAGAAATAGAGTCATGATCACGGAGAACCTTTAACCCCGCTCTTATGCCCGCTGACGTTCTCCTGGTGATTCCCGCTTTCCGCGAGCAACTCCGGTTGCCGCCATACCTGCGCGAGTTACTCGCCATGCTTTCCCCGGCTCGATTCACCACGGAGATCCTGGTCGTCGACGACGGTTCGCCCGAGTCGGATCGGCAGCAGCTTGTCAGCGCCATGCCGACCGGAACGTTCGGCTCCTGTCTGGTGCGGGCTCCCCTGCTCGTACCCGAAAATCACGGCAAGGGTCACTCCATCCAGCAGGGTTGGCGCGCGGGCGGAGAGGCGCGGTGGCTCGGTTTTCTCGATGCCGATGGCGCCACGCCAGCCAGTGAAGTCATGCGTCTGCTGGAGCTCGCCACCCAGACCGCGAGCGATCCCTTGCCCTGCTACTGGGCCTCGCGCATTCGCATGCTAGGGAAGAAAACCAATCGCACGCAGGGCCGCTATCTGCTGGGACGAATCTTCGCCAATCTCGCCAGCGCCTATATCGGGTTGCCGGTCTACGATACTCAATGCGGGTTTAAGCTGATCCCATCCGTCACCTATCGAAAGATCGAGCCGCTTTTGCAGGAGGCCCGGTTCTGTTTCGACGTGGAACTTCTCCTCGCCGTCAATCACGTCGGGGCCGAGGTCCACGAAGTCCCCGTCGATTGGCGCGACGTCCCCGGCGGCCACGTCAATGCCGTCTGGGACGGCATTGCGATGCTGGGACGGCTCCCACCCATCCGCGCTCGGGCGCGGAATTGGCCACGCGTTTAGGGATCGGGAATCGGAGTCAAATCCAACGGTGGCGGCGGCGAGACCGGTGCGAGCGCACTGGGAGGAGCCTGCTGCGACTGGCGCATGAAGACCCCGGCATTATGGTCCCCGCCCGCCTTGCAATTGATGTAGTAATAATCGGAACCGATCTCCCGCTGGAACTGCTGGAGCAGGTCATCCGAAATCTCGTCCTCCGGCCAGATCAGCACGGCGGCGATATTGTTGCCGCGAAGGAAGGGCAACGGACTCGTCATGGCGCCGGAATAGAAGGCGTTGTCCATCGAAGTCCGGTATTTTGCCTCGGTGCCGTGGCCAACCTGGTCTTCCTGATGGAAGTAGGCGACATAGCAGCGGTTCTCGGTGAAACCAATCATGGCCGGGGCCTCGTTATAGGCCCAGTAAGCCTTGCCGGGCAGAATCGTCGCGGCGTGCAGGGTCCGCAGCGTGTCCATCATCCGATGCATTTGCGGATCGTTTTCCAGGAAAGTATCGCCCGCGAGGCGGAAGTATTTACTGGAGTCCAACGGATCGTGATAAATCGTCTTCATCCACATCGCGAAGCAGATGAAATGGATGGCCACGAAGAAAACCGTCAGGAAGCGAAAGAAGGCTCCGCGAATGGTAAAGAGAATCGGCAACAATGTTACCAACCCGGCCCCGAAAAGAGCGCCCCACATCTTTTCCGTCGTGAGGCCCCGGTCGCCGAACGTGGTGAACTCCACGAAGATCATCAGGATGGCCAGCGCGGCGTGAATCCACCGCCCGAAAAAGTTCATCCGGTCCCAGACAAAGCAAAGGAAAAACCAGGGCAGGTAAATCGGCCACCATTGCAGGAGGAACATCCAAAGCGCCGTGCGCTCATCCGGCCGCGTCCAGTGGAAATCCTGCGTGGCGGGGTTGTCCAGAATACCCAAAACCGTCGGCCAGAGAAACACCAGCCCCACCCCGGAGGCCACGCAAACCATGCGCCAATCCTGTGGACGTCGTCCGGCCAGGAAAGCGAAGGCGAAGCTGCCCGCGCAGAAAAAAAGGACGATGAAGAAAAACCAAGCCGAGGTGGTGATGACCATCATCGGCAGCACCACGAGGGCGATCCAAGGCCAGTTACTGCGCCCCACTTTGAAGACCTCGCTCGAGGCGAGCAAAGCCACCGTGGTCACGAACGTTCCACCGAGAGTGGCGTGAAATTCGGAGTAATAAAGGGTGTAGGTCGGCGGCAGCAGCTTCAGGCCGGGGTGATAGGTGTCCTGCGCACAAATCCACCAAAAGGGATTTCGTTCCTTGTCGTTCCAGCTGTCATTGATGTTGGTGGACAGGGCGAAATCGAGTCCCACGCGATCCAGGTTCGTCATGAGATCGCTAAATGAATGCACGTCTGCGAAGGCGTGGAAAATGCCCTGCGGTCCATAGAAAAGCAGAAAGGGCACGCTTCCCGTCATGCCCGCCAGAAGAATCATCACCGTGGTCACCGCGATCCATCGCTTTCCCGTGATGGAATGCGCCACGCCCGCTCCGGCCAGGCACATCCAGCCCAGCAGAAAAGCGAAGCTCAGGTTGTAGGCAGTGCCGAGATCGAGGACGAAGAGCCGCTTGAGGATCGCCGCGCCGTACTGCTGGAAACTATAGTAGCTGCCATAATCGACCGGCGGCAGGAAACAATCGATCGGCGGCAAGGTCCCGCCCAGCGAGTAATTCAAGATCCGGGTCATGTTGCCCGTGCCTTCCGTGAAATTCGGAATCTCCGGCGATAACGATTTCAGAAGAAGCATGAACGAAAACGTCAGGACAAAGAGGACGCTCGGGAAACGCAGCCCTTCCCACGAATAACCCGGCTTCACCATTCCCCAGAGAAGCCCCCCCAGCGAAAGGGGCAGCAGCCAGCCCAGATTCGACAGGGCGATGAAGTGCTCGATAAAATTCAAACCCGAAAGCAGCACCAGGGTCGGCACGAAAAAAGCCAGCCAGGGCGATTCTCGCGGGAAAAAGCGACGAAAGAGCACCGCCGCGCCAATGACATGGAAGCACAATAACCAATCGAGGAAAGCAACGCGGAGAAGAAGCATGAGAAATGAGTCGCGGACTGACGGCAAACTAGAACCTATTTGCGCCAGAAACCCAAGGAAGATTTTCCGCGAATGAGCTGCGGTAATTCTGGGCGGGTTCCATCAGGATCGTTCGCCGCGTTCACGACGGCGGCGCTTCCAGCAACTGCTTCAATCCATCCGCGAAGGCAACCTTCGGTTCCCAGTCGAGAAGTTGCCGAATCCGGCTGATGTCGGCCAGGGTCACTTCGGCATCGCCGGCCCGGCGCTCCATGTGCTCCTGCCGTGGCGAAATCAGGTCCGCCATTTCCTGGATCGAAATATTCACGCCGCTCCCGACATTCATCGCGATAGCCTCCACCTCACTTTTAAAGGCCGCTACGTTCGCCTCCACGACATCGGAGACGTGGACGAAATCGCGCCGTTGCGAACCGTCGCCATGAATCATCAATGGCTCGCCACGCCGCTTCCGTTCCAGAAAAATACCGAGCACCAGCGCATAGGCGCCGACCGACGGCTGGCGCGCCCCGTAAACATTGAAGTAGCGCAGCGTCACGGTGGGCAGCCGGTAGAGCCGGGCGAAAATCTCGCAGAATTGCTCGCCGACATACTTCGACACGGCATAGGGATTCAGGCAATTCGGCAGCGCCGTCTCCGCCTGGGGCGCGAGGCCATTGCCGTAGTAAGTTGAGGAACCGCTGTAGACAACCTTGCGAACCTTCGCATCCCGGGAAGCAATCAACACATTCTGGGTGCCGATAATATTCTGCTGCGTGCAAAACTCGAATCTATTGATCGAGGGCGCGACCTTGGACATTGCCGCGAGATGGAACACGCCGGCGACTCCCGCGCACGCGCGATGGCACAAATCCAGGTCGGTGATGTCCCCTTCCAGAAAGTGGGCCGCAGGATGCACCCATTCGCGCTTCCCCTGGCTGAGATTATCAAGCACGCGAACCGCATGACCGAGGGCGATCAGCCGCTCGACCAGATGACTGCCGATGAAGCCCGCCCCACCGGTGACCAGCATGGTTTCGCTCATGATATTTTTCCTTGGTCTGAAAGTTTTTTACGAAGAAGCTCCCGCGCGAATGCCAAATCCTCCGGCGTGTTGATGCCGATCGCTTCCGCCGGATCATCCGTTTCATAACGGTTCACCGGCCAACCCGCAGTGGATGAAAGATGCACGAGAAAGGGCAGAAAATTGATCTCCCCCGTCATCGAACCCGACGTGCCCGCCGCACGGTAGGACTGCCATGCCTCGATCAAAGGTGATCCTCCGCTAAGCAGGAACACGCCGATATCGGAAAAGCCATTCGGCGCGCATGCGTCCCCTTCCCGCGATTGTTTCACTGCATTCAGCCGGCCGGCGGAATCGAAGACATATTCGACATAAGGCCGGGCCGAGCGAACCACAGGCAGAGTCAGCGTCGGCGTTTTCGCGGCGGCATGCAGCGCAATGCAGGCACCTAGCGTCCGCGCGGAAAGATTGAATTGATCGCCCCACACGATGAGCACGTCATCGTCCTCGCGCCAGAGATCGGCCACGCCAAAAATCGCGTCGCCCATGCCGAGGGGTTCCGGCTGCAAACCGATGCTGCTTTTTGCAAAGCTTTCCGGCGAAAAACCATTTCGGTGCTTTTCCAGAAATTCACGACCTTCCGGCGAAAGCACCAGAACGATGTGGTCCGCCACGGCAGAAAGTTTCTCGCGCACCGCATCCCAAATCGTGATGCCGGGCAGGATGGGCACAAACACCTTGGGCACATCCGCACCGAGCCTCGTACCGCGTCCCGCTGCTGGGACGACAGCGCAAAGTCGCCGCTTGGCCGAAGTTAATTCCGCGGCTTTCATGCGCGGAGAAGTCTCGCAAGATGCCCTGCGTCGCGCACGTGAGGAACGCCGGATAATTGCAAATCGGTGTGAATCAGGACGACCTCGATGCCTGCGGCCTGGGCCGATCTGACGCCGCTTTCCCCGTCTTCAATGGCGAGGCAGTCCTGAGCGGCCACGCCGTAGGTATTCAAAACGTGCGCATAGGGCTCGGGTGAAGGTTTGCCCAAAGGTGTGTCGTCGGCCGTGACGACGCCTTCAAAAAACTCTTCCAGCTTCGTTAGCTTTAAAACGCTTTGCGCGGAAAGACGGCTCGCGCCAGTGACGACGAATAGCCGGTATTCCTCTTCTCGAAGTTGCGCCAGAAGATCCCCCACTCCGGGAAAGGCGTTCACCTCGCCCCGCTCCAACGCGGCGCGATAGAGATGCTGCTTGCGCCGGGTCAGCGCGGTCAGTTCCGGTTCAGCGCCGAGGCCTAGCGCGGTGAGGACTTCCCAGGTCGGCCGTCCCGCGAAATTGGCGTAATCGAAGCGTCGCGCGAGATCGGGATGCGCCGTCTTCAACGTCTCAACAAAAGCGCGAGCGTGAAACGGAGTCGAATCGACGAGAGTCCCATCGAGATCGAAGAGAAAGCAGCGCTTAGAAAAAAATTCGCCAGGCATTGCGAAAACTCCGTAACAGCCGCCATTTGGTATTCGTGAAACCCTTAAAGGTGCGATAGGAGATCGGTATTTCGGCGATTTCGCACCGGTTCTGCATGAGAATCTTCGTGATACCGCTGGCGGAATGATCGTCCATCCGGGAAAGCTTTTCGAGCACGCCGGATAAGGCGCTTCTATTATAAAGTCGGAAACCGGTGAGCGGATCGGAAAAAATCACACCAAAACGCAGCACGAACATCAGTGAGAAAAGGAATCCACCCGCCAGGCTGAAGGCATAGAGAAACGGTGACTCTCCATACGCGGCGTCCAGCGACCGATAGAATTGATTCCGGCTTTGGGTGCGCGAACCATAGACCGCCGCGAAAGAGTGCTGCGTCAGAATTTCCATGCCGTAGAGAATATCGCAGAGACGATATTCGCCATCGCCGGAGAGGGTGACGAGATACTTGGTCGTCCTCGAAGCAGCCCACTCGCTAACCTCGTGCACCTCGGAAAACATCTCGTCGCGGTCGACCGTCTCGATGGTCAGGTAATCCGGCAGCTTCATCTCGGGCAAGCTCGCGTGGTTGAAACGTAACCGGACCCGTTTGAAATATCTCCGCCACGGCAGTTCGAGAAATTCCTGGATGATCTGGCTGACCGCGAGAGAGCGCTTATAGAGATTGATATAGATATCGAGCTCCCGTTCCGCCGGGGTCGTCGCCTCCTCAAAGGCACTGAAGATCCGCCGCACCGTCAGATAACCGCTATGAGTACCTGGCCGGGTGGGGTTTTCGAACTCGTCCTTGATCCACTTGAGATGGGAAAAAAGTTTTTCGGGCGCTGCGGGACTCTCCCGCAATAATTTTTCCGGCTCGCTTGAACGATTCGTCTCCAGCACATGGGTGATCATCCGGCGCTCATTGCCGGGATCGTGTAAAAGCTGTAGCGCCTGGCTCACAAGATCGGTGGCGGAGAAAGCCTCGATATCGTGATCCCGGTGGATATTCGTGACGAAAATTTTCACCCGTGCGCGACTCGCCGCAATCGCCTCATCCACCCCGACCGTCTGGTAACTCGGCAGGAGGGACGAGAATTGCGTTCCCGGTCCATAGATGATGATGTCGGAATTAAGCAGGGCATCGCGGGCCTCCGTGGAGAGCAGGACAGGGCGATGAAGAGATTGTAGCGCCTGGCGCCGGTCCTCCATGCTCGGCAAGGCCTGGAGGCACTTGAGATCCGCCGATGAGAGAGGCGTTTCGAGGAAAAAGAAATCGCTGATTTTTGTCGCGGTCTGGGCGTTCACGATCCTGGCTTCACAGTCCAGAATTTCACCATCCTCTTTCAGCGCGACCAATACGCGGTTCTCGCCCTGCGTCACGTTGAGCAACCGGGCCTGCGATTGAAACTCGCGAGCCAACTCCGCCGCCGCCGCGTTGAAATGCCGATGATTTTTCAGGTACGCGCCCGCGAAAATCAAATTACCCAGGGAACAATCGCCAAAATGGAAGGCCTGGCCCTGCGTGGCCTGATACTCAAAAAATGCCGCCAGATAACGCCTCACCGCAGGCGCCAATCGGTCCAATTCCTGCACGACGGGGCGCAGATCCTCCGGCAATTGGGAATCGTCCGACTCGCCTTCGGAGGACGACCATTTTTTCAGGCACGCGATCTCCTTTTCCCGGTAGGTATCCGACAATCGAAATTCCAGCAGGCGCGTCAGCGCGTACTGATGACTGCTGTGCCAGTGGAGAAAATTCGCGAGATTCTTTCGAAAATCCGAGGGCCCCAACATGCCCGGAATAAAGCCGCGCAACTCGCCGGTGGAGAGGCCGTCGTCGTAGGCATTGATCAGCGCATTGAGCTCCACTCCGGGATGACGCAATAACTCACGGATCAGACGCGAACCACCCCGGCCTCCGCAAAAGACGGAGACCACGATCTGGCCGGGTGCGGAGGAGGAATGAGAATTCACGATGGGGGATAAGGTCGGCGCTGCAAGAGGCCCCACTTAAGCAAACCCTGCCGAAAACCGATGTAAGCGACAAAGAAAAATCGATGAAGGCTGCCCCGCAATAACGTCCGACTGCTGCGGCCTTTCGCGCGCGCGCGATGGGTCACCTCGACCTCCCGCATCGCCACACCCCGCTCGAGGATTTTCGAGCTGATCTCGGTTGAGTAGTTCAGGCCCTTCGCCTCGAGAAAAAGATCACGCAGCAGCGCCCCTTCGACCAGCTTCAGCGCGCAATTGAAGTCGCGGTAGCGTGTGCCGTGAAAAAAATTACAGCACGCACCGCTCGCCCAGGAACCGAAACGCGCAAAGGCGGAATCGACCTTATGCGGACGATAACCGATGAACGCTGCGGCCGGTTCCCGCTCCAATTCGCGTCCGAAAAGCTCGAGATTCTCAATGGGATATTGTCCATCCGCATCGAGCAGCAGCACCCAACTTTTGGTCGTCCGGCCGATCGCCGTGGTCAGCGCCGCGGCTGCGCCCTGGTTGATTGTATGTTGACAGGGCTTGACCGACGGATGCGCGCGCGCGAGGCCGGAAAGCAACTCCCAGGTATTATCCCGGCTTCCGTCATTGCAGATGACGATCTCAAAATCCTCCGGCCGAAAGCGCGTTTGCAAATAGGCGAGCCATCCCTCCACGAGTTGAGAAATATTTTCTCCTTCGTTATAAGCCGGAGCGGCAATGGAGATCGTCTGGAGCATCAACGGAAGAAGCCTACCCCTACTTAAGTACCCACCCGCCCGAGGGGAAACAAGGGGGAAATAGCCGCGCGCGATCTCCCGACGAAGAACGGTACCGTCGCCCGCCCCTTCCTATACATCGAACCATTGCTGGAAAGAAGTCTCGTCGTCCGGGATTTCCTCGGCGAAACGGACGCCGGAGCCGAGCAGGCGGACGGGCTGCGCGCTGCGCCGTCGCGCCTCGACGAGAAGCGCCTGATAGGTCTCGCGCGTCGGATGCGCACTCACGCATTCCCGAGTCGTGCGGGTGAAATCGGCGAACTTCACCTTCACAAAGGCCTTGTGGACCAGGCGATCACCCGCCTTGGCGCGCAGTTCCTCCTCCAGTTCCAGCACGAGAGCATCCAACGCTTCCCGGCATTCGTCCAGCGTCCGTAGGTTATCGGGGAAAGTGGTTTCATTGCTCAGGCTTTTGCGGACCTGGTTCGGCTCCACGGGTCGATCATCCTGTCCACGACAAAGGTGATAAAGTTCATGGCCCCACTTGCCCCACTGGCGCACCAGTTCGGGCAGAGTGTACTTCTGCAAATCGCCGCAGGTCTGGACGCCCTGCTGCTTGAATTTCTCCGCGCTCTTCGGGCCTACTCCCCAGATCTTGCGCACCGGCAAGTCGCGCAGAAAGGCTTCCACCTGGTCGGGGATAATGGCGAACTGACCGTTCGGCTTGCGCCAGTCGCTCGCGATTTTCGCCAGCATTTTGTTCGGTGCGATGCCGGCGGAGGCGGTCAGGCGCGTCTCGTCGAAAATACGTTTGCGGATCTCCTTCGCAATGTCCCACGCGTAGCGATTCAGCCCCGTGACATCGAGGTAAGCCTCATCCAGAGATAGCGGTTCGACCAGCGGGGTGTAGGCACGCAAGATACTCCGGATTTTTGCCGATTCCGCGCGGTAAAGATCGAAGCGGGTGGGGAGGAAGACGAGATGCGGGCAACGCTCCCGCGCCTGGAAACCGGGCATGGCAGAATGGACCCCGAACTTGCGCGCCTCGTAATTGCAGGTCGTAACCACACCTCGTCTGGAACCGCCGCCAACCGCAATCGCCTGCCCGGCCAGCTCCGGACGCTCCCGCATTTCCACGGCGGCGTAAAAGCAATCCATGTCCAGGTGAATGATCTTGCGCACGCTAGTCCTATTTAAAGTCTGACCGCAGCCCAGGTCAAATGGCCATCTATCCAATTCCCCGGCCTTGGCCTCATCCAGCCCATCCGGGCGGGGAAAAAATCAATCGCGAAAAACCTCCAAATTTCTTTGCCTTTCCCGCCGACCCTTGCATAGTAGCCCTTCGTCTCAAGACAAGATTTTACGGCTCGGTAGCTCAGCGGTAGAGCAGGTGACTCTTAATCACTTGGTCCAAGGTTCGAATCCTTGCCGGGCCACTTTCCGTTGTTTCCGGTCGCCGCGCGAAGAGCTCCCCGGTCCAACATCAAATTCTTCGCCATCCCCTTG
>JAMFSY010000164.1 GCA_026225555.1 Methylacidiphilales bacterium | reverse complement strand
TTTGGCACCTCGATGTCGGCTCATCGCATCCTGGGGCTGGAGAAGGTCCCAAGGGTCCGGCTGTTCGCCGGTTAAAGCGGTACGCGAGCTGGGTTCAGAACGTCGTGAGACAGTTCGGTCCTTATCCGCTGTGGGCGCAGGAGATTTGAGGGGTTCATTCCTTAGTACGAGAGGACCGGGAATGACGAACCACTGGTGTTCCGGTTGTCGTGTCAACGGCAGCGCCGGGTAGCTATGTTCGGAAAGGATAAGCGCTGAAAGCATCTAAGCGCCAAGCCTATCCCAAGATGAGATCTCCCCATTAAGGTCCAGGTAGACCACCTGGTTGATAGGACGCAAGTGTATACACAGCAATGTGGGAGCTAAGCGTTACTAATTACCTGATTGGCTTGATCTTGCCCGGCCCAAGTTTGTTTCTCGGCTTTCGATTCACGTCGGGAGCCTGGGACCAGACACTGGGCTGGGAACAACAAGATCGTTTAGCCTAGCATAATGAGAGTATTTATTTTTCGAGCCGCATGTTTTTAAAACAACGGCCCTTTACCTATAATTTTCAGAGAACACCAAGCTGTTCTTTGACACCGATTTCGCCGCCAGAGATACTGATTCACCTCAGCTGATTCGCACTGCGAATCATAACTGCCGTGCGCCAGCACTCTGGTGACCTTAGAAGCGTGGCCCCACCCGTTCCCATTCCGAACACGGAAGTGAAACGCGCGTTCGCCGATGGTAGTGCATCTATAGGTTGTGCGAGAGTAGGTCGTTGCCAGTATTACGAACCCCGAGGAAGGAAACTTCTTCGGGGTTCTTTTTTTTGGCGAAAAGGATTTCGTTACGTTTTAGGGAAGGAATCGGTAAATCTACTTGGTATGAAGGCGCTTGTTCGAACTTTGGTAAAGAAGACCCTGGACTCAAATCTCTTCTGGTTTTACTACTTGGTGGGCGAACCCCTATTTGCCTTGGGCAAGATTTATGAGGCTGGAAGAAGTTTCCGCTACAACTCGCGGAAGCGGAGACATTGCCTGGACAAGATTTTTTCCGATCTCACCGTGAAAAACGGTCCCTTTCGAGGGCTTCGCTATCTGGACGGGTGCACGCGTGGAAGCACTTATTTCCCGAAGTTGCTCGGTTCCTACGAGGCGGAACTGCATCCTCTTTTCGATGGGATTTTCAGGAATGATTACGAGTGCATCGTGGATGTTGGCTGCGCCGAGGGATATTATGCGGTCGGCTTGAGCCAGAAGTTTCCCCGGGCGAAGGTATTTGCCTTTGATTCCGATCCATTGGCTCAAAATCTGTGCAGAGAAATGTCGCAAATGAATGGGATCGATTCGCGCCTTACGGTAGGGGCCCAGTGCGACGGGCAAGTCCTCCGTTCCCTTCCCTTAGGCCGTAAATCCCTGATCATCTCTGACTGCGAGGGCTACGAGAATGAACTTTTTTCGGAAGAGATCGTCTCCTTTCTGGCGCCACATGACGTGTTGATTGAAGTTCACGATTTTTTTGAAGGAAAAATCGATGCCGTGTTACGCAAACGGTTTGCTCATTCGCACGACATCACCATGATCGAGAGTATCGATGATGCGAAAAAGGTGCGTACTTACCGATATCCGGAGCTCGAGGGCTGCGATCTGGAAACAAAACTTTTTATTTTGGCCGAATATCGGTCTTCCACTATGGAATGGCTCTTTATGACTCCAAAGCACCGGTAAATTGAATTTGCAGAGACGGGTTCGATTGCCGTGGCCATACAGATCAGGGCATCGAGTATCGCCGCCGGAGCAATCTTGGTTAAGATCTTAATAACCACTGTCTTGAGCGAGTCTTGTCTACCTGCGGAGAATAAAGGGAAGCTTTTCGGCCCAAGAGGTTTTGCCGCTTTCTGTTGAAGCTGCTTTCGTTTGAGGCTAGCTTGATGCCCTTTATTTCCTTGCTCCTCCTCATCCCGTTTGGCTTCATACCACGATGGTAAAAGCCCGTCTGGTTTTCGCCTGCGTGTGTCTCTTTTTCTCTCTCCCTTTGCAGGCGTTTGAATGGGGGACGGCTACGCACAACGGGCGTGAGTACGTCACGCTCCAGTCTTTTTGTACTTTTTACGGCTTTTCTTATCAGATGCCGGCCGGGAATGACTTTTTTCGCAGTCGCAATGCGGCGCATTCGATTGTTTTAAAGCTGGGAACGAGCGACCTTTACATTGATGGGGTGCATTATGTCATGAGCTTTCCCGTGGAAGGGGACCGCGATTGGCTTATCTCGCGCATGGATGTCATCAAGCTTTTTGATCCGGTCCTGCGCCCCACGGAGATCTCCGACCGGCATTCGATCCGGGGCGTGGTGATCGATGCCGGGCATGGCGGCTCTGATAACGGCGCGGCCAGCCGGCTCGGGTATGAGAAAACCTATACTCTCGACACGGCGTTTCGCCTCCAGGAACTGCTGCGCCGGGCGGGACTGAAAGTTGTGCTGACGCGCAGCACGGATGTCTTCGTCGATCTTTACGAGCGGGCGCACATCGCCTCGCTTTACCCCGATTATTGCTTTGTCAGCATCCACTATAACTCGGCCACGCCCGAGGCGCGCGGCCTGGAGACCTATTGCCTTTCCCCGCGCGGCGCAGCTTCGACCTCCTCGTCCTACCTGACCCGCTCGGATATCCAAAAGCTTCCGGGCAATGACTATGACGCCAGCAACATCGTGCTCGCATCGATGGTCCACTCGGAAATTGTCCGGCTCAATCCGGGCGACCAAACCGCCGATCGCGGCGTAAAGCGGGCGCGATTCGTGGTCATCAAGCAAAACGTGTTGCCCGCCATTCTGGTCGAGGGCGGGTTCGTCTCCAATCGCATGGAGGCCGCTCGGGTCAACCGCCCCGATTATCGGCAGAGCCTGGCGCAGGCCATCGCCCGCGGCGTCATCCACTTTGCCAATGTCATGGGCAACAAGAGGCTTTCATTGCCCGATTCAAACTCCGACGAAGGCATGCCGCCCGCCCCGCCGCCGCGGGCCATTGCCGTGACGCCGCCGCCCGCACCCTCCGGCTTGGCCCGGGATTCGGGACCGATTAAAAAAAGCGGAGGCTCGCACACCTCCGTGGCGAATCCCGCATCAGCGCCTTCCACCGCCGTTACGACCCCGAGTACGGGATCAACCCATAAGAGCAAGAAGTCCAAGAAAACGGCTTCCACATCCAAAACATCCACGCCTAAGACGTCCACGTCGGCGGTGGCCACCGCGCCGAAAAGTCCTTCCTCCAGTGACAGCGGGGCCACGCCAACAAAGACCACCGGCGCCGTTTCCGATTCAAGCAAGGCTCCGAGCGCGCCGCTGAATTTGAGCGAACCCTCGCCGCCCACGCCAACGCCCGGTGCCGACAAGGCGCCGCCCGAACCGGATGAACCACCCACGGTGAACATCTATTCGACGAAGCCCGACAGTTCGTCCGACGACAAGAAGCCGTCGCCGTCCGATTCCGCGCCCTTGTCTCCCGTGCCCGCCCCTTCCTCTTCGTCGACCACCAATGCGGCGCCCTCCTCTCAGCCATGAACGACTCCTTTGCGGAGCGTCCCATTGGCGCTTTCGATTCCGGAGTGGGCGGGCTCACCGTGGTGCAGGCGATGCGCGAACTGCTGCCGGCGGAGGACATTCTTTATCTCGGCGATACCGCGCGCGTCCCCTATGGAAATAAATCGCCGGAGACGATCATTCGTTATTCACGGGAAAACCTCGCATACCTCCGGCGGCACGATGTGAAGGCTGTGGTCGTGGCCTGCAACACGGCTTCGGCCCACGCGCTGGCGGTTTTGCAGAGGGAATCGGACGTGCCCGTGATCGGCGTGATCGCTCCCGGAGTCGAGGCGGCTCTGGCGGCCACGCGCAATCGCCGCATCGGCATCATCGGCACGCAGGGCACGATCCAAAGTGCGGCCTACCAGAACCTGCTGCGCGAGATGCAGCCGGATATTTTCATCCTGGCCGAGGCCGCCCCCCTGCTCGTTTCGCTGGTGGAGGAGGACTGGCTTTCCCACCCGGCGACGCAGTTGATTCTGGAAGAGTACCTGGCGCCAATGCGGGCCGCGCAGGTCGATACGGTCGTTCTGGCCTGCACTCATTACCCGCTGTTAAAGTCGCTCGCGCAACGGATCCTGGGCCCGGGTGTCGTGCTGGTTGATTCCGCGCAGAACGCCGCCGCGGCCCTGGCACGAAAGTTGGATGCCGCCCATCTCAGCCGCGCGCCTCACGCGCAGACGGGGTTGATCACGATTTGCACCACCGATCTGCCGACGCAGATCTCGCGTCTCGCCGAGCGTTTCCTGGGCGAGAAGATCCAGTCGGTCCAGCAGGTTTCGGTCGATTCCGGCGGCGGGCAGTAAAGAAGGTTGGTTGCAAGCCTCGCTCCGTCAAGCGCGGCCAGGTCATTTTGAAATGATCTAATGATGCCGGGCCCAGATGATGTAATCGGGGCCATTCTTGATCGGAGGGACGCGACTGTTGAGCGGAAAATCGGCCGGCGCGATATTGCCGGAGATGAAGGGAAACCAGTCCTTTTCCTCCCCGGAAATGAGATCGTCCGCCGGACGGGCGAGCGAGACGGGGGTCAAGAGCAGGATGTCGCTCGCGTTGATGTCATCGTGGATCCGGTTGAAATCGGCGATCGTATCGGGCAGCCAAAGTGAGGCGCGATCGCCATACCAGGCCGTTGCCCAGGGCATATCCGTGGTGATCCATCCCTCAGGATGCGTAAAATGACTGAGGTATCTGATGTAGACGGGCGAATAGGGCGGATAATTAAAACCGCCATAACCACCCACCTTCAGAAGAGTCAGCACCAGGGGAAAGGCTGTGACGGCCACCAAGGCAATCGTGACCACGGTATTCAGCAGCGCATGCTCCAGGTTCAGACGATCGAGGAGGATGAAAAAGAAAGCGCTGCCCACGACGAGAATGCCCGGAAGCAGCACCACCAAAATATTCCACGGACTGACCGCTTCAAAGCTGTCGAGTCCGAGATTATTGGCGGCCACGAGGCAGAACGCCGCGCCCACGATGAGCCAGCGCAGTGCCTGCGCCCTTTTCCGTCGGAAATGATGTAGAAGGGAAGCGACGAAAAGCAGGGCGAGAGGACTGCTGCCGAGAAGTTCCCAGCCATGGTTGAAGTGCCAGAGGAAACCGGCCGATTCCTTTTTGCCCAGGTCCTTGAGGAATTGTGTGTCCTTCGGAGTGTCCAGCGTACAGAAGACCTGGTTTCCCGGGAAGTCATCCGAGCTCAACTGGAGCAACCGGGCGTTCGAACCCAGCGGATCACCCGACACGTTGTACATATGCCAGAACCAGGGGGCCACCATTACGAGCACAATCCCGACGACAAGAAGGATGAAGAGAAAATTGGCCCGTGGGACGAAGTAGAGAAAGACGCCGACCGGAATGAGAAAGACCAGGAGATGCAGGCGCGTCAAACAAGCGATGCCGAGCAACAGCCCGAGCAGCAAGGCCCATAGCCACGCGGGCCAGAAAACCGCATCGCGGTCCTTCTCACGGACCTCCGCCACGGAGAAGATTTGCACCGCGAGAAGAAGGGCGGCGGTGAGGAGAAACATCAGGAAAGTCGTGGAGAGCGCCGTGATGGAATACTGCCAGACGAGATCGGAGGTGAGGAGTCCTCCGAGGGAGAGCCACGCCACCCGCTGGTCGAAGACGCGCAACCCCAAGAGGAAGACGAGCCCGGCCGACAGAAGGAGAAAAATCTGATTGAACCAGGGAATCGAGCGGTCACCCGCGTACATGTGCGCTCCGGCGATGGCATTGGGGTCCTGGTTGAAGTCGGGGCGGATCACCCGAAACCAGGCCGCCAGCAGATAGGGATAGCCGGGGGCGTTATAAGTATCCGGCAAAACGCGCGGCGTGCCGGAGGGGTAGCGATCGATGGGGAAAAGTTCCGGGGGATTTCCGTTGCCGGCTTTGGCGGCCGCCGCAGTGGCGAGGGCATTGAATTGCCCGAGCGCGTTGGGACGAATGAAGAGGGTGGTGAAGCCCTGGCCGCGCACGATCTGCCGGGCCAATTGGGCATTGTCCATCGACTGCGGGTCGTCGAGCCCCCGATAGACCGCGAAGTTGTAGATCAGGAAAATCACGAAGAGCGCGATGACCAGCGGGATCAGCCGGAGAACCATGCTGCCTTTGCCTTCCTCCATGGTGTGCAAGATGGACTGCAGGGTGCTCATGGCGCTTCGATCCGGTAGGTGTTGAGTTTGCGGTGCAGGGTGCGGCGGCTGATGCCGAGAAGAGCGGCGGCTTCCGTGATGTTGCCCTTGGTCTGGTCGAGCGCCTGACGGATAAAGGTCTGCTCCATTTTTTCCAGGTTCAGGTCGTTGGACGCAGACGGTTGCGGGCCGTGGCCGGCAATGCCCGGCGCGAGATTCCGACCGATGATCCGGCCGGGCAGATCGCGCACGCCGATGCGTTCCCCGCGGCACAGCGCCACGGCATGTTCCATGGCCGCGCGGAGTTCGCGGATGTTGCCCGGCCAGTTGTAACGTTGCAGTGCTTCCTGCGCCTCGCCGGAAAGTCCGGTGATCCGCTTTTGATTTTGCTTCGCGAATTCCTGGAGGAAAGCGTTGATCAAAAGCGGAATGTCCTCGCGCCGCTCGCGCAACGGAGGCAGGTGGATCGGCACCACATCGAGGCGATAGAAGAGATCGTCGCGGAACTTGCCCTCGCGCACCATGGCTTCGAGATTTTTGTTGGTCGCGGCGACCACGCGCACATCGACCTTGAGCGTCTGGTTGCTGCCGACGCGCTGGATGGTCTGCTCGCCCAGGGCACGGAGGAGTTTGACCTGCGTTGCGGCATCGATTTCACCGATTTCATCGAGAAAAATAGTGCCGTGGTTCGCCTCCTCAAAGCGTCCGGCGCGCCGTTCCGTGGCCCCGGTGAACGCGCCTTTCTCGTGGCCGAACAGTTCGCTTTCGAGCAATTGCGGCGAGAGCGCGGCGCAGTGTACGGCGACGAAGCGCGCCGCCTTGCGTGGGCTGAGCATGTGAAGCGACTGTGCGACAAGTTCCTTGCCCGTGCCGCTTTCGCCTTCGATGAGGACGGTCGCGCGAGTCGGCGCGACCTGGCGGATGAGGTCGTAAATTTCGACCATGGCGGGCGAATTGCCGATGAGTTTTTCCAGGCCAAACTTTTTGTCCAGCTCCTCGCGCAGATGCTGGTTCTCGGTCTCGACACGGCGGGAATGCAGCGCGCGGGTGAGGACGACGTCGAGCTTTTCCAGGTCGAGCGGCTTGGTGATGTAATCGTAGGCGCCCCGCTTCATCGCCTGAACGGCGACCTTCTCCGAGCCATAGGCGGTCATGAGCACGGAGACGGGCGGATGCGAAATCGATTGGGCACGGGTGAGGAGATCGAGGCCTTCCGTTCCGCCCATCAGACGCAGGTCGGTGAGGAGGACATCAACCGGCTGCGTTTCGAGCACGTTCATCGCGGTGGGCACATCGGGCGCGAGGTAGATGTCGAACTTGCCGTCGAAATAACGGCGTAATCCGTCGCGGGTATTCTTCTCATCCTCGACGACAAGGAGGACGGGCAGATTGTCGGGAACCGTGCTCATCAGGCTTTGCCCTTGGACTTGGATGTGCTGGTTTTCGTCGTGGCGTCGCCCGGGCCGAGCAGGCGCACGCGCCGTTCCGCGAGGGGAAGCAGGATGCGCGCGGTGGTGCCGCGTCCCGGTTCGCTGAGCAATTCGAGATGGCCGCCATGCTCGTGAAGAATCCGCTGCACGATGAAGAGCCCGAGCCCGCTGCCCGATTTCTTGCTCGTATAGTAAGGCTCGGTGATGTGCGCCATGTCCTCGACCGAAATGCCGGTGCCATTGTCCTCGAAGGAGACCTGGAGATGGGTGTCGGATCGGGAGGTGGTCACGCGCAAAATGCCGCCATGGCTCAGCGCCTGGATCGCGTTCTTGATCAGGTTATAGAAGGCCTGCTTGAGTTGGTCCGGGTTGGCGGGAATGAGCGGAAGGCCTTCTTCAAGTTCCTCCTGCACGATCACGTCGCGATCTTTTATCTCGGGCTGCAAAAAGGAAAGAGATTCATGCACGGTGGCGTTAAGGCTGACCATGCTGCGGGCGGCGTGGGCGGGACGGACGGCGCCAAGAAATTGATTGATGATGGTATCGAGTCGCCCGACTTCGCTCCGGGCGATGCGGATCGATTCGAGCAATTCCTCCTTCGGAACTTTCCCATCTTCCCGGCGAAGGTCGCGATCGAGAAGCTGGAGATGGATGTTGAGGGAGTTAAGCGGGTTGCCCAGTTCATGAGCAACACCAGCGGCGAGCAGTGTGACGGCGTTCAGTTTTTCCGATTCAATCGCCTCGCGGGCTTGGGCGCGGCGCGCAGTCAGGTCGTGGAAAATCAGGGCGAAACCCATGACCGAAGTGTCCTGGTCCTCCAGTGGGACGAGATAGAAATTCAGATAGCGTTGCTGGGGATAGAAGACCTCCAGATCGCGGCTGACCACGCGGCCCTCGGCGAGGATCTTCGGCCAGTCGAGTTCCTTGAGATGCTGCGCCATCGGCGTACCCAGCGCTTTGCGCGGATCGATGCCGAGCAGCGTGGTGACGGCATGATTCAGGTAGCGGATTCTGCCCTGTGAATCGACCACGACGATGCCTTCCTGGAGCGTGTTGAAGATCGTCTCAAAAAACCCCTTTTCGTTATTCAGCCGCTGCAAATAGGCCTGGAGATCCCCTTGACCGACCCGGTCAATGCGATTGAGCAGCTTGTCGAGGAACGTGTTTTTCACCGCGAGACGAAGGCTAACATGGAAGCGGCAAAAAAACGATCACCCCGCCTAGAGCCAGTGTTTGCGCCGCAGCCAGACGACCAGGCCGACGGTAAGGATGACATTGGCCGCAAGGGCCACCCAATAGGCATAAGGCAGGTCATATTCGGGCATGTCCTTGAAATTCTGCCCGTACCAGGTGCCGATGATCACCGTGGGCGTGGTGATGGCCGTCATCAAGGTTAGGATCTTGATGATTTCGTTCGTTTCATAGGAAGCCTTGTTCAGGAAGACGTCCAAAGTGAGATAAAGTTGGTCGCTCAATGTCGCGGCGGTGCTGTCAATGCGATTAAGATTGCTGAGGAGATCACGGAAATAAGGCATCAGGACCGGGCGGATCAATTTGAATTCGCCGCGCGCCATGCGGTTGGCGACGTCGCGTTGCGGGCGTACGATTTGCTGGAGATCGGAGAGCTCCCGTTTCCGCTCGCGAAATTCACGAATGACGATTGGTTCCCGATGGCTCGCGGTGAAGACATCGTCTTCCAGGGTCCGGACCTCCTTGGTGAGATCGTCCAGCACGGGTTGGTAGGCATCGACCATGGTATCGAGGAGAAAGTGGGCCAGGCGATCCATCCCGCGGGTGATGGCCGCCGGATTTTTCTGGATGCGTTCGATCGTGCTGTTGACGGTCGCGAGCGGCTCCGAGTGATGCGTGACGAGAAAGGATTTGCCGATGAAGAAATCAAGCTCGGTGGTGCGGAACTGCTCCTCCTTGCTGAAGGCGACGGCGTGCATCACAAGGAAGAGATAGTCTTCGTAGTCCTCGATTTTGGGGTAGCGGCTAACGGCGAGGGCATCCTCGATGGCGAGGGGATGGAATGAAAAAACGTCCTCCAAAATGGCCTTGGATTCCTCTGGCGTGGGCGCGAAGAGGTTGACCCAAATGAGCAGGCCCTTATCCGCGCGAACGAGACGGAGGGCGTCGCTGTCGAGATTACTGGCGACTAATTTTCCGTCATTAAAAACGAAGGATTGGATCATAAAGGGAAGGGCAACGTAGGGAGTAACGTGAGGAAGGGCACGCGGCAAATCTTTTCGACTCTAATCTTGTACCGACGAGTGCAAAGTCAAACCGGGAAGCTAGATACTGCGAATCATGTGAAAAAGTAGAAAAGAGCCTTGCCAGCAGGCAAAAAATCGCTTTGATCACTTCATTATGCCGAGACGCTCTCTTTCTCTAAGTCTCTTAGTATTTACCCTTTTTGTTGGCAACGGCCTTTCGCCCGCCCAGGACTCCGAAAGTGCGTCCTCGCAGGCGCCTGTGGTCGAGGGAGCTCCTGGGCTGCCTCCAACCGCTTCTGTCCCGGTTCCGGTCACGACGGCTTCACCTTTGAGTTCCTCGGCTTCCGCCCCGCATCTCGGGGTCACGGATGCAGCGAATACGCCCAAGTATTTTACGATCACCGCTTCGCTGCGCGAAGAGTACGACGATAATATTTACACCACGCGGGACAACAAAAAGAGCAGCTTCGTGACGGAGTTCTCCCCCTCCTTCCTTTTCAATGTGCCGATGCAGGACAGCACGTTTTCAGCTCGCTACACGTTCGGGCTCGATTACTACGAGAGCCGCTCCGGCAACCAGATCGATTACACCCACGAGGCGCTCGTTCACTACACCCATAACTTTTCCGACCGCTTCACTTTCGACGCTCGGGACCAGTTTGGCTACTACACCGAACCGGATCTCCTCCAAGCGGTCGGCACGCCCTTCCAGAATGGTGGCTACATCGCCAATACGGCTATCTTCCAATTCAACGCCCAGTGGACCCCGCTTTTCGGCACGGCCACCACCTATTCGAACATTGCCGTCTTCTATCAGGATGGGGATGTCGCCCAATTCCAGAACAGCGACGAGAATACGCTGGCCCAGGATTTCCGGTTCGCCTTCGCGCCGAAGTTTAATTTCATCGCGGGCGGCATTTTTGACGATATCAGTTACTTCGATAACTCCCGCGGCTACACCAACTACACGCTCGATTTCGGCGTGGATTGGCAGGCCCTTCCGAGCTTGAGTCTCGGGGCTCGCGTCGGCGCCTCCCTGACCGAATCCGACCTGGCCTCGTCGTCCTCGCTTTCGCCTTACGCGGCCTTGACTCTGGACTGGCAGCTCGGCAAGCGCAGCAAACTTACCTTTAGCTACACGCACGACATCGTGCCGACTGATGAAGTGGACGCCGTCGGCCAGGAAGCCGACCGGTTTTCAATCCGGTTTGCTTATGATATCACCCCGCGCATCACGGTTCACCTCGAGGGCATCGAAACCTACAGCGATTATACTTCCGAGTTGATCGAGCCCGGGACCGTTCCCGAATTTCATGAAAGCGATGTGGGAGTGGACTTCGGCTTCGAATACCACCTCAATTCGAATTTCGGCTTCGAGGCTGGTTATCTCCTGAGCGATGTTTCTTCCGAACTTGGCGAACGTGATTATACCCGCAACCAGATTTACGTCGGCATCCGTGGCACGTATTGAAGTTGGGTCCCCTGATGCTATCCTTTTAGGGGCCCGGTGGTGGGTACTCCGTTCCTATGGCTGATAATTCAAGTAATACCGTCCATTTAAGCGAATATTTTAAAGTTCTTCGCAATCGGATTGGGGTCATTTTCACCATCCTTATCCTCACGGTAGTCAGTGGTTGGTACGTGACGGATCAGGTGATGACGAAGTGGTACACGGCCTCCGCTTTGATCAAGATTGCTCCCCGCGGAGAGGAAGCGGTCACCACTTTCGACGGTTCGACCACCGATCGGCCTTTTGATCAGACCGCCTTCCAATCGGAATCGGTGATCATGAAGTCATCGAAGCTCCAACTCCCCATCATCAACGCGCTGGGGCTGGACAAGGAATGGGCCAAGACGATTTTCAAGGGCAAGGTGGACAAGCTCACTCCCCAGGAAGCCCTCGGCCACATGGGGCAAATTTTGGATATTTCCTTCGAACATGGAACCAGCCTGATCAAGATTGCCGCCGACAGCCAGGATCCCGTCGAAGCGGCCAAGATCGCCAATGCCGTGGCCGATCAGTATAAGGAAATGCGCGATGCTGACGAGGCCACCCGCGCCAACGGAGGCGCTGACGCCATTCGCGACCAGATCGCTCAACAGCAGAAGATCGTCGATGAGCGGCGCGCGCTCGTCGATCAATTGCGGGACGAGGCCGGCAAACAGGGTGTCTCCATCGATCCGCGGGATAATGGCCTCGCCTCCCGGGCCGACACCGATCTCGATGCCCGCAAACGGGACCTGCTCACCGCCAAGGAAGACGCCGACGCGCGACGCGTCCTGATGGAGAGCGTGAAGGACCTGCCCGACGACCAATTCGTCAACACCCTCGAGGCGCTGGGCGGACATGAGATTCCGAACATCGCTTCGCTCCGCACCGACGCCTTCAAGCTGGAGTCCGATACCGATAATCTCCTGAAGCAGGGTTTTGAGGAAAACCATCCCCGCGTGCAGGCCTTGCGCGCGGAACTGGCCAAGACGCAGGAGCAAATCAAGGACCTGATTGCCGGCACCCGTCGCGCCATCGTTGTCGATTCCCAGATGGCCAATTCGCGCGTGGATTTGCTCAACAAGGAGGTCGAGGACCTGACCGCGAAAACGCAAAAAGACCAGGCTTCCCAGCTCGGACCCTTTCGCGATGCCGAACGCGAATACGAGAAGCAGGAAAGCGTCCTCGATGCATACAGCGTCCATCTCAAGCAGGTGATTGCGGATAGCCGCCTGATGGTCAGCCCGGTCAACGTCATCTCCCGGGCCGATCCTCCGGAAAATCCCTCCAAGCCCAACAAGTTCATTAATTTGATCGTGAGCGGCGTGGCCGGCCTCGTGTTTGGGCTCGCCGTTGCTTTCCTCATCGAATACCTAGATACAAGCGTCAAGACCATGGCCGATGCCGAGTCGCTCCTCGGTATACCCGTTCTGACTATCATCCCGAACAAGGGCGGTCCCCTGCCGCTGACTCCCCAGGCGGCCCGCCTGCCGCACGCCGAGGGCTATCGCATCCTGCGGGCCAAGCTCGATTTCAAGGTCCAGAACGGCATGGGGCCTTCGCTCTCCATGCTCAGCGGCGGCCCCGGTGAGGGGAAGTCGACGACGCTCTACAATCTGGCCATCGTTTGCGCCCAGGCGGGCCAATCGGTCATCCTGGTGGATGGCGACGTACGCCGGCCGGTGGTGCATCAAATGGTCAAGGTTCCCAATGAGCGCGGATTGGCCAATTATCTCCGTAACGAGGGCGACGTGCTCGAATTCATCCAGCAAACAGCGCTGCCGAATCTTCATGTCCTTACCGCGGGCAACATGGAGATGGCCGATATCGGGTCTCTGGTGGGTGAGAAAATCCGGCACATGCTCGACGAGTTAAAACAGCGCTATGACCTGGTGCTGGTCGATTCGCCCCCCATCCTCGGTATCAGCGACGGCTCCATCATTGCGCGCGAAGTCGATTACGTGATTCTCGTCATTCAGCACCGCCGTTATCCCCGGGAGGTTTCCCTTCGGGCGAAACGGGCGATCGAGGAAGTCCACGGAAATTGTGTCGGTATGCTGCTCAATAATGTCGCGAGCAAGAGCGATGACGCCTACTATTATTACAGCAATTACGAGAGCTATCATAAGAAGGACAAGAAAGATGCGGCTCGTAAAAAGAAGGCTTCCGGTGGATCCAACGGAAAAGCGTCCGTGGCTGCCACTCGGAAAAGTGATCTCGAAAGCGAAGAGTTTTAAGGGGCCCCTATGAGGAATTCATTCTACCGTCTCTGTCTTCCGCTCGCCTGCATGCTCTTGTCGGGGTGCGGGGGAATGTCCGGCACCACGAGCGCGCCCTCGACCGGCGGCCCGGCCCCGGCTGTGGCGGATACCAGCGACGTCATGCGCGTCGGAGATAAGATCACCATTCGCCTCACCGGCGTGCCCGACGACGGGTATCTTATCGAAGTGCAAATCCCGGCTTCCGGGGATGTCACCGTGCCGTTGCTGAGCCATCCCTTCCACGCGGTTGGGCGCAATGCCGGAGATCTCGCTGCGGAGATCGCGCAGGCCTACCGGTCGGGCCAGATCTATACTTCGCCGAACGTCACCGTCATTCCCGAAGAGCGTTACGTCAACGTCGGCGGAGATGTCCGCAATCCCGCCCGCGTGATCTACACGGCGGATCTGACCCTGCTGAGCGCCATCAACTCGTGTGGCGGCTTTACGGATTACGCCAACCGCCGCAACGTCCGCATTCTCCGGGGCCAACAGGTCATCCAGATTGATGCGACCGCGGCGGCCCGGACTCCCGGCGCCGATCCGGCGCTTTACGCGGGCGATCAGGTTTACGTTCCCCGCACGGTATTTTAACCTTGTGGTAGGAACGCGGCCCCTCTTGCGGCACTCACGTAAACCGGGTGCCGCGAGGCTGCCCGCCCGGAGGGCGCGCTTGAATCGCCTCCGGGATACGCTATCGTGGGAGTTCATGTCGCGTCTCCAAGGTCTCCGGCTGTTCGTCGCTCTCGCGCCGATCCTGTTGGCGGGATTTGGCCTGATGTCCTGTAGTCGCGACCAAAGCGCCCTCGATGGCGTGCGCGTGAAGGCTGATTTCGAGGCGTGCCGCACGGCCCTCCTCAATCGGCGGGCGGATGAGGCGGTCCGGTATCTTCCCCAGAATGTGGATGATTATTTCGCCAGCTTGAACAGCGGCAACCCGAACCCACCCGTTTCCAAAACCGCTCCGGTCGTTCCGCAGGTGGATCTCCTGCTGCGGACGGCGCTGAGCGAGAAGGTTCCGCGTGAGGTTCGGCCCCAGTTGACCCTGGAGACCCTGCTCCAGCGCCTCGCTGATCGTGGACTGCTCAGTACCAAGCAGATCCGGAATCTTTCGATTGGGCCAGTCGTGGTGCAAGGCGATCGCGCCAGTGCCGAACTCTATTTTCAAGGCCGGCCGCTCCCCGTGCGGCTGCCTTTCGTCAAACAGGCGCAGATCTGGAAGATTGACCTGCTGGCCATGCTCCCTTTTGCCGAGGTGCTCATGCGGCTTGATCGGGCCATCACCGGCAAGACGGCAAGCGAGCAGGTTACCCAACTCGTGCGTCCTCTCCCCATCCTCTAGGAATTCATCATGCTCGCCAAACGTGTCATCCCCTGCCTCGACGTCCACAACGGACGCGTCACCCGCGGCCAGCAATTCGGCCGGGCTGAGGAAAACGGCCTGCGCAACGTCGGCGACCCCGTCGAGCTGGCCATGCGCTACAATGAACAGGGCGCGGACGAACTCGTCTTCTTCGACATCACCGCCTCCTCCGAAGGTCGTAAATCCATCCTCGACGTGATCGAGCGCACCGCCGATTGCTGTTTCATGCCGCTGACGGTCGGCGGCGGCGTGCGCACGACCGACGACATGCGCGCCTTGCTGCGGGCTGGGGCGGACAAGATCAGCCTCAATTCCGCCGCGCTCGCCCGGCCGGAAATCATCACGGAAGGCGCGGAAGCCTTTGGGCGGCAATGCATGGTGGTATCCATCGATGCGAAAAAGACTGCGCCGGGCCAATGGTCCGTCTTCTCCCGGGGTGGTCGCGAACAGACCTCCTGGGAAGCGCGGGCCTGGGCGGAGAAAGCCGTTCAATGCGGCGCGGGCGAGATTGTGCTGAACAGCATCGACTCCGACGGCATGCAGACTGGTTACGATCTGGAGATCACCCGCCTGATTAGCGAGTCGGTGCCCGTGCCCGTGGTCGCCAGCGGCGGGGCTTGGGAGCTCAGCCACTTCACCGCCGTCCTGAGTGCGGGGAAGGCGGATGCCGTCCTCGCCGCCAGCGTTTTTCACTATGGCAAATTCACCATTGGCGAGGTGAAGGCTTACCTGGCCTCCCAGCAGGTTCCGGTCAGGGTTTAGCCCCCGCGCCCTTGCTTCGGAACTCCTTGTCACCCTACAACCCTCGCATTAGTTTCCCCAGATGACCCGCTACGCCACCCGCTTCGGCGCCCGCTTCATGGCCATGTTGCAAATGGCGGGGCAGATCGTTTTCCTGCTCCTGGACATTCTGCGCTGCCTTTTTCGCTATCCCATCCGCATGTCTCTTCTGGTGCGTCAGATTGATTTCATTGGGGCCAAATCAGTGCCGGTGGTAATCATCACGGGCGGATTCATCGGGGCGGTATTCGCCGCCCAGACGGAGTTCCAGTTCAAGAGCCTCGGGCTCAGTTCCGGGGTCGGGCCGGTCGTGGCCATCGCGATGTGCCGTGAGTTGGGGCCCGTGCTTTGCGCGCTCATGATCGCCGGGCGGGTCGGCTCTGCCATGGCGGCGGAACTGGCCACGATGAAGATCACCGAGCAGATCGATGCGTTGCGTTCCCTGGCCGTTTATCCCACGGAATATCTCATCGTGCCCCGTTTCCTGGCCATGCTTCTTTCGATGCCGATCCTGGTCGGCGTGGCGATCATCTGCGGCATCGGTGCGGGTTACGCGGTGGCCGTCCATGTTCTCGATGTACCCGGCGTCTATTACTGGAACAACACCGTCAAGTACACCCATGGCAAAGACATCACCATCGGCCTGGTCAAAGGTTTCTTCTTCGGGTTGATCATCCTGCTCGTGGGCTGCAACAAGGGCCTTCAATCCGCCCAGGGTGCCGAGGGCGTGGGTCTCGCGACGACGGAAGCGGTCGTCGATTCGTTCATCATCGTGCTGATCGCCAATTTCTTCTTCACCTTCCTGCTCAACGCCATTCTTCCCTCGTGATCGATTCATCCGCAAATTCCCCCATCGTCCGTCTGGTTGGCGTGGAGAAAAAGCTTGGCCGCCAGAAGGTGCTCAAAGGTGTGAACCTGGAGGTTCGCGCGGGCGAGAACATGGTCATCATCGGCCGTAGCGGCGGCGGCAAGAGCGTGCTCCTCAAGCACATCCTCGGTCTGATGCAGCCCGATGCCGGCGAGGTCTGGTTCCGGGACCAGAATCTGGTCAAGCTCTCGGAGGAGCAACTGGTGCCCCTGCGCAAGGAGACCGGCATGCTTTTCCAGAATGGCGCGCTTTTCGATTCCCTGACCGTGGGCGAAAACGTGGCCTTTCCCTTGCGGGAGCGAGGAAACGTCAATGATGCGGAGATTCGCAGCGAGGTGACCCGGGCGCTGAAGATCGTCGATCTGCCCAACCAGGAACACAAATGGCCCTCCGAGTTGAGCGGCGGCATGCGTAAGCGCGTCGCCCTGGCCCGCGCGGCCATTGCGCGACCGGCCCTGATGCTTTACGATGAGCCTACCTCGGGCCTGGACCCCGTGGTCTCCGATAGCATCAACAAGCTCATGGTCCGGCTGGGCGAAGAACTGAACATGACCTCGGTGATCGTGACCCACGACATGGTGAGCGCCCGCGAAGTGGGCGACCGGATTGCCATGCTGTACGAGGGAAAAATTTATATCGTCGGCGAACCCCGGGATGTGATCGAGTCCCAGGACCCGATTGTGCACCGGTTTGTGAACGGGATCTCGGACGCAAGCGATGCTATCTTTTAGGAGCAACTTATGAAACAGAACCTCGAAACCAAAGTCGGCATTTTTCTCCTACTGGGGATCGCCGTCATTTGCACGCTGATCCTTTTCTTCGGCGAACTGGGCGATTTCTTTAAGCCGATGTACAGCCTCACCGTCAAGTTTCCCAACGCGAGCGGTCTGTTAAAAGGCTCGGACGTTTATCTTTCCGGCGCGTTGATCGGCAAGGTCACCACCGATCCTCACCCCATTCCCGATACCCAAAAGGTCGAGGTGAAGCTGAAGATCGACAAGGATGTCGGCATCCGTCAGGACGCCGATTATGTGATCGGCAGTTCCGGTTTGCTCGGCGATAAATTTGTTGAGGTGCGCCCCAAGGAATACAAGGACGGCGACACCAAGGCTGATTTCGTCAAGGATGGCGAAGTCATCGAGGGTCAGCCGGAATATGGCGTCGAAGGGATGATGAAAAGCGCCGAGCCGCTTATTGACCGGGCCAATCACATCGCCGCTCAACTGGATGACATGATCACCCGGCTCAACACCGACGTCCTTTCCGGCACGAGCACCGACGAGTTGAAGGAGACCATCGCCAAGTTGCGCGACATGGTGAACAACGGCGACGACATGGTGAAGAATGCCAATGACTTCCTGCTCCAGGCGAAGAACAGCAAGGGTACTCTGGGGCTTCTGATGAACGATAAGGAGACGCGCAACAACATCCGCGACTTGATCCAGAACATGAAGGAGCACGGCCCTGTTTTCTACAAGGACGACGCCGGCAACAAAGATGGGAAGAAGAAGTAATGAGCGAACCACTTAGCGCGGTCGTCGTCGCGGCGGGACGCAGCCAGCGCATGGGCTTCGACAAGCTCCTGACGCCGCTCGCGGGTCGCCCTCTTCTGCTTCATACGCTTGATCGGTTGCAGCAGACCCAGGTCCCGGCCGAAATCATTTTGGTAATTCGTCCCGGCAGCGAGGCGGAGATGGATGCGGTGATTTCGCCTTTGCGCGACCAGGGCCGGATTCGCCTCGTGGCAGGCGGAGCGCAACGCCAGGATTCGGTTCAGGCGGGCCTCAGGGCAGTCTCGGCCTCCTCCGAGTACGTCTTGGTGCACGATGCCGCGCGGCCTTTCGTCACGAAAGAGCTGATCGATGTGGTGCTGGCCGCCGCGAAGCTTTCCGGCGCCGCCGTTTGTGGCGCGCCATGCAGCGACAGCCTGAAGGAGGTCGGTGAGGATGGACTCGTGCAGCGGACGGTTGACCGTTCCAAGCTTTGGACGGTGCAGACGCCGCAGATTTTCCGGACCCAGTTGTTGCGGGATTCGTATCAATCGGCCATGCGCTCCGGCGCGCTCTTCACGGATGATACCGCCGTGGTGGAACAGGCCGGGCATCCGGTTCGGTTGGTGCTTTATCACGGGATCAATCTCAAGGTCACGACGCCGTCGGATTGGAAGCTGGCCGAGGCGTTTCTCCAATTCGGCGATAGCAACACAGGCTCGGGGCCGATCCTGCGCAAGCATCTCCACGACCTGAACAATCACCTCACGCCGCTGCTGGGTTATGCCTATCTGCTGGCGAACGAATTTCCGGAGGATTCCCGAAGCAAGAAATTCGCCGCGAGCATCCAGAGTGCGGGAGAACGCTGCCAGGTAACGGCGGCCGCGATCCAGAAAATCGTCCGCGAATTGTTTCCCCGCAAAGGCGAGTGATTCGGGGCGGCGCGGATAACCGTGCCTGCCTTAATGCCGCGAGGTGAAGACTTCGCGGATGATGTCCTCGATGGGCACATCCTCCACCGTGAAATCGTCCACCTCCAGGGCGGTGATCAAGTCCCGGCTGGCATTCACGATACGATCACGGGGAATCTTGAGCCGCACCTGATTCGGGCTCTTTTCCAGAACCGTGCCGAAGCTGGCGAGGTCGATCTCGCGCAGTCCCTTGCGCCGGGTGAGCGTGATGATCTTGTGCGTGGCCAAGCGATCGATGATGTCCTGCAACGCGCCGTCGAAGAAAACCTGCCCGTGATCGATGATGATGACCCGCTCGCATAGCTCCTCAATGTCCTGCATGTAGTGGGAGGTGAGCAGCGTGGTGATGCGGTTGCGGGTGGTGTAATCCTGGAGAAATTCGCGCACCTTCTTTTGCGAAACGACATCGAGGCCGATGGTGGGTTCGTCGAGGAAAAGCACCTTGGGCCGGTGAAGTAACGCGGCGATCAGTTCCATCTTCATGCGCTCGCCCAGCGAGAGCTCGCGCACCATGACATCCAGCTTGTCGCGGACATCGAGCAGCTCGGTCAGCTCGTCGATGGTCTTCTGCGCGAGCTTCGGTTCGATGCCGTAGATCACGCGGTTGAGCTCGAGCGATTCCGAGGCGGGCAGATCCCACCAGAGCTGGTTCTTCTGGCCGAGGATGAGCGCGAACTGACGTTTAAAATCATTCTGCCGTCGCCAAGGCGTGAAGCCGAGGACACGCGCTTCGCCGCTGGTGGGGAAAAGGAGCCCGGAAAGCATCTTCAGCACCGTCGTCTTACCCGCGCCGTTGGGGCCGAGAAATCCGACCAACTCGCCTTCCCGTACGGTGAGGCTGACCTCTTTGGCCGCCGCCGTTTCCTTATAGCGGCGATGGCCCAGTCCCTTGAGCGCGCCCCAAAATCCCGCTTCCTTTTGGTAGGTGCGGTAGACTTTGGTGAGCTTGTTGACGACGATGGTGGGGTCCATTTTAAAACTCCGCTCGGTCATCCTGAGCTTGTCGAAGGATCAGCTCCCGATAGGTATTCACCATTTCAATAACGTGTGTATGGGCTTCCCCCGATTTGGCGGACAGTGAGGGAAAGGATTTGGTTGGGTTATTGAGTTAGGGGTTAGCTGAGGAGGGCTTCAAAGTCCATCGGGGATCGATAGCCGAGGGAGCTGTGGAGACGCACA
>JAMFSY010000163.1 GCA_026225555.1 Methylacidiphilales bacterium | reverse complement strand
TAGGGTATCGATCCCATCAAGGCCTTCGCACGGCGCAGCCAGACGGCATCGCGCTTGCGCTGAAACTTTGCCTCGAACGGCTCATCTGCGACGACGTCCTGCAGGATCTTGCGAGCCGGGGCGTAATCCTTGCGCTCAACCAGCAGTTGCGCGTACTGGACACGGGCTCGTGAATAGGAATAGAGACCGAGCACCTGCTGCCAGGTGGCCAGCGCACGATCGGTCTGCCCGGAGGCGGTCTGCGTTTCAGCCAGCGTCATGAGCGTATAGCCGTAATCGTGCTTCGGATTCTGCGCGCAGACCGATTCCAGGAGCGGCAACGCCTCCGCCGCCTTGCCGCGACGGGCAAGACAGTTACCGAGATGCGCCCGGATGTCCTCGTCCTGCGCGTCGCGTTCGTAGGCGGCGCGGTAGCTCGTTTCGGCTTGGTCGAGCTTGCCCTGGCTGAAATAAATATCGCCCAGTTGGAGGTGAAGATGCGGCTTGTCGAGATTGTGGATGGCCGCCTCCAACGACTTGATCTGACGCCGGTCAGCTGCCCCCGGCAACTCAAAACCCGCCAGCGGATTACTCATGCCACCGGAGGCCCGGTAAATGAGAAAATAGTAAATAATCGAGCTAAGCCCCGAAAAAAGCAGGATGATGACCGCCCAGACATATTCCCCGTTCCGGAGCGCGTGGACAAACATCCAGGCCGTGAACACCAGGACCAGGAAGGCAAAAACAGATCCCCCGATCCCGAGCCCCCCGTTCAGAATTTCAAAAAGATAACGCAACATAAGTCTTCCGCTAAGTCCTCCCAGACTCCGCGCGTACCGTCAACTGGGAAGGATGAAAGTGGCAATTTTGTAAACCTCACTTACCCTTTGGGTTGTGCGGAAAACTTGACATCCCCACTGCCCGCCGTAGGCTGCTCAACTTACCCTTTACCAAAAAACTATGGTTCCTATCTCTCAAGCGTGGACGGTCGCCTCTTACGTTATCTCCCAAAAACTGAAGGGCCGCAAACGCTATCCGCTCGTTCTGATGCTCGAGCCGCTTTTCCGCTGCAACCTGGCTTGCGCCGGCTGCGGTAAAATCCAGTACCCGGACCATGTTCTCAACAAGCGCCTCACCCCCCAGCAGGCTTTCGATGCGGTGGAAGAATGCGGCGCGCCGATGGTCAGCATCCCCGGCGGCGAACCGCTGATCCATCCCGAGATCGACCAGATCGTCGCGGGCCTCGTGGAACGCAAAAAATATATCTACCTTTGCACCAACGCCCTGCTTCTGAAACGCAAGCTCGACCTCTTTAAGCCCTCGAAGTATCTCACCTTTTCCGTGCATATGGACGGCCTGAAGGAAGACCATGATACGGCGGTCTGCCGCGACGGCACCTTCGATATCGCCGTGGAGGCAATCAAGGAAGCTGTGAAGCGCGGGTTCCGTGTGACGACCAACACGACCCTTTTCTCCGGAGCGGATCCCTCGCACGTGCGCGAATTTTTCGACCAGATGATGGACCTCGGCGTGGAAGGCATGATGCTCTCTCCCGGCTACATCTACGAGAAGGCGCCGGACCAGAACAAGTTCCTGCACCGCGACCAGACGACGGCGCTCTTCAAGCAGATCCTGCAAAATCCGAAGAAGAGCTGGCGCTTCAACCTCTCGCCGCTCTTTTTGAAGTTCCTCCAGGGCGATCTCGATTTCGAATGCACCCCTTGGGGCAGCCCGGCTTATAACGTCTTCGGCTGGCAGAAGCCCTGCTATCTCCTGCAGGACGGCTACGTGAAGACCTTTAAGGAATATCTCGAGCTGACCGATTGGGACAACTACGGCAACAAGAGCGATAATCCGAAGTGCCAGGATTGCATGGTCCATTGCGGCTTCGAGCCCTCGGCCGTGGATGCGACCTTCGGATCGTTCTCCGGCTTCATCCAGACCGCCAAGGCCACCTTGGCGGGTTGATCGGTTCACCCGCTTTTCCGCTTTCTCATTTCCAAGGATTTCTTATGCCCGCTGATATCAAAACCGCCCCCGCCAACCAGCATCACTCGCTTCAGGGCGTCGTCTTTACCTTTCAATCCGAGCAGGACCGCGTCGAAGGAATCGACAAGGCATTCGACTACCGCGGCGACGTGACGTTGACCGTGCGCGGTGAGTCGGTCGAGGGTTACATCTTCAATCGCGATGCGCATGCCGTACCGCCCCGCGTGGAAATCTTCATCAAGGGCAACGATGTGCCCCAAGTCATCCCCTACGCCGATATCGAGGCCATCTCCTTCACCGGCAAGGACACCGCCGACGGCAAGTCCTGGGAAGCCTGGGTCAATAAGAAAGAATCGGAACGACAGGCCGAAGCCGAACGCATCCGCCTCGAAGCCGAAGCACAAGGCCACCTCTAAAAAGGTAGGGACGGCACTCCGCTGCCGTCCGATTTCGATTTCCGCGTTAGTAAGCTGGAACGCTTCTTAGCGTCCCCGCACATCACGCACAAAGCCTTCCGCCGCATCCCGGATGGCGCTGGCGACATCGGCCTTGGCCACGGCAAACTTGGGCCGAAACCAGGGGAAGGCACCGATCAAATCGTGCGTGACGAGAATCTGCCCATCGCACTCCGCGCCTGAGCCGATTCCAATGGTGGGAATGGCCAGTTGGGCCGTGATCTCGCGGGCAAGCCCGCCTTCGACCAATTCCATGACGACGGCAAAGGCCCCCGCCTCCTGCACGGCCAAGGCATCGGCGAGAATTGCGGCTTTCTGCTCTTCCGAGCGCCCCTTGAGCTTGTAGCCCCCCTCCTCCTTCACAGACTGGGGCAGCATGCCGATGTGGCTCATCACGGGAATGCCTGCCGCGACGAGCGCACGAATTTCCGGCGCCACGCTGACGCCGCCTTCCAGCTTGATCGCCTCGGCGCCTGCCTCGATCAAAATCCGCGCGTTGGCAACTGCCGCCGCCGGCGTGTCATAGGTGTGATAGGAAAGATCGGCCACGACGAGGGCACGCGTCTTGGCCCGGGCGACGGCGGCCACATGATGCCGCATCTCGGCCAGAGTGACCTGGGTCGTATCAG
>JAMFSY010000162.1 GCA_026225555.1 Methylacidiphilales bacterium | reverse complement strand
CGAGCCCTGCCCCGCATCGCGGTCCCGCGCCTGCGCATTGGCCTGTGCCAGCGCGCCGTCGATATGTGAAATCAGCTCGGCGCGGTTCGGTCCGAAATCGTCGCACGCGCCGGATTTGACCAGGCTCTCCAGCAATTTTTTATTCACCGCGCGCGATTCGACACGGGAGCAAAGATCGTGCATGTCGCGGAAAAGCCCGCCCTTTTCACGTGCCGCGATGATGAGGCTGACCGCGCCCGCGCCGACATTCTTGATCGCGGAAAGCCCGAAGCGGATCGACTTTTCTCCGACCGTAAACGTGCTGCCGCTGGCATTGACACTCGGCGCGAGCACGGCGATGCCCATGGCTTTCGCCTCGCCGACGAAGAGCGAAATCTTGTCCGTGTTGTCGAGCTCGTTGGAGAGCAACGCGGCCATGAACTCGACCGGATGCCGCGCCTTCAGCCAGGCGGTCTGGCAGGTGATGACCCCATAGCAGGCGGCGTGCGCTTTGTTAAAACCGTAGCCGGCGAATTTATCCAGCACGTCGAAAAGCTGGTCGGCCTTGGCCTTGGGGATGTTATTTTTCTTCGCCGCGCCCTCAACGAAAATGGCGCGCTGCTTGGCCATTTCCTCCGGCTTCTTTTTACCCATGGCGCGGCGCAGCATGTCGGCGCCCCCCAGCGTGTAACCGGCGAGGATCTGCGCGGCCTGCATGACCTGCTCCTGGTAGACCATGATGCCGTAGGTCTCCTTCAGGATCGGCTCGAGCAGCGGGTGATCGTACTCGGTCGCCACGCGTCCTGCCTTGCGCTCGGCGTAGAGCGGGATGAATTCCATCGGGCCGGGGCGGAACAGCGCGCCGATGGCGATGATGTCCTCGACGCAACGCGGCTGGATCTGGAGGCATGCCTTGCACATCCCGGCCGATTCCACCTGGAACAGGCCGATGTTTTGCGCGCGGCTCATGAGCTCGAATGCGGCGGGATCGTCGAGGGGAATTTCCAGCGGAGTGATTTTCTTGCCGGTCGTCTGCTCGATCAGATCGAGCGCGTCCTGGACCACGGTCAACGTTTTCAGGCCGAGGAAGTCCATCTTGAGCAGACCCAGTTCCCCGAGCGGCTCCATCGAATACTGCGTCACAATGCCGTCGTGATCGTCCTTGGTCAGCGGCACGTAATCGGTCAAATCGTGATCGGAAATCACCACGCCCGCCGCGTGGACTCCCGCCTGGCGCGAGACGCCCTCGAGTGTCATTGCGGAATCGATCACGGAGCGCGCAATGTCCTCCTCGTCGTAGGCGCGCTTGAAATCGGGACTCTCCTTGAGCGCCTTTTCCAGCGTCATCTTGGGATCGAACGGGATCATCTTCGTCAGCCGGTCGGCCTCGCCGTAGCTCAGGCCCATGACCCGGCCCACGTCGCGGATCGCCATCTTGGCTCCGAGCGTGCCGAAGGTGATGATCTGCGCGACCGATTTCTCGCCATACTTCTTCCGCACGTAATCGATGACCTCGGGCCGGCGATTGTAGCAAAAGTCGACGTCGATATCGGGCGGCGACACGCGCTCGGGATTCAGGAAGCGCTCGAAGAATAGTCCGTACCGGAGCGGATCGATGTCGGTGATTTCCAGGACGTAGGCGATGAGGCTGCCCGCCGCGCTGCCGCGGCCGGGGCCGACCGGAATGCCGTGCTGCTTCGCGTAATGGATGAAATCCCAGACGATGAGAAAGTAGCTGGTAAAGCCGGTCTTGCTCAGGACGTCCAACTCGAAATCGAGTCGCTGACGCAGTTCGGGCTCCTCGTTACGGGAGGGGAAGCGCTTTATCAATCCCTCTTCGCAGAGACGGCGCAGGTAGCCCTCGCGTGTCTCGCCCTCCGGCGGTTCGTAGGCGGGGAATTTATTTTCGCCGAGGACGATCTTGAGGTCGCACTTGTCCGCGATTTCCAGCGTGGTGGCGAGCGCCTCCGGCACGTCGTGGAAGATGGCCGCCATTTCCTCAGGCGTCTTCAGGTAGAATTCGGGACCGGAATAGCGCATCCGGTTTTCGTCATTGATCTTCGCGCCCGTCTGAATGCAGAGCAGCACGTCGTGCGCGGCGGCGTGCTCCTTGCGCACGTAATGCACGTCGTTGGTCGCGACCAATTTCAAGTCGAACTGCTTGCTATACTTGAGCAATTCATTCGTCAACGCGCGTTGCTGGGGAATGCCGTGATCGGCGAGCTCGAGGTAGAAATCGCCCGGGGCGAAGATCTGTTTGAAGGAATCGATGGATTGCTCCGCCTCCTTCATCCGCCCCGCCGTGATGTAGCGCGCGACTTCGCCCGCGAGGCACGCGCTGGTGCCGATGAGACCCTCGGCATGCCCGGCCAAGATCTCCTTGTCGATGCGCGGCTTGTAGTACATGCCCTCGAGGTGGGCGGAGGAGACCAGCTTCACCAGGTTCTTGTAGCCGGTCTCGTTTTTCGCCAGCAAAAGGAAGTGGGTGGAAGCCTCCTTCGCGCTGTTCGCCTTGCGCTCCAGACGGCTGCCCGGCGCGAGATAGACCTCGCAGCCGATGATCGGCTTGATCCCGTTCGCGCGGCACTCCTTATAGAACTCGATCGCGCCGAAAAGATTGCCGTGATCGCTCAGGGCCAGCGCGGGCATTTTCAGCTCCGCCGCGCGCTGCGCCAGCTCGGGAATGCGACACGCCCCGTCGAGAAGGCTGTATTCGGAATGGACGTGAAGATGAATGAAGGTTTCCGGCGAAGACACGTCCCCAATTTAGTGCCGATTGCCGGTGCCGCGAGAAAAATTCCGTCCTTCCTCGGCAGGCTCGGGATGACAGTCGGGAGAAACCTATTCCGTGCGTTCCACCGTATGCTTCACGCCTTGCTGCCCCAGGATAAACACCACCAGCCGCGCCGTCTCGCCGCCCTCATTGATGCCGTTATGCAGCAGATCAACCGACTCGAGCGAGGCCTCTCCCGCGCGCACGATGCGTTTCTCCCCTTGCGCACCGTAGACCGTCATTTCGCCTGACAGCAGGTAACCGAAGACGGGCACGGGATGGGAATGCCAGCCAGTCGCCTCGCCCGGCGCGAAGTCGATGAGAAGCGCGGTAACTTCCGCCGTTCCTCCCTGCGGATAAACCACGGGCTGGCCCACGGAATTGACCGAGGTCTTCAGCAGCGTCTGGACCGCGTCCGCCTTCATCGCGCTTTAGCTGAAGAAGCCTTTCTTCTTCGCCGAGGGCGCGGGCGGAAGCGGGATGCGGTTCGGGTCGCGCGCATGGATCTGGGCCTCCTCGTAGGTCACCTGCCCCGTCTTCACGAGGTGGGCGAGGCTTTCATCGAGCGTGTTCATGCCTTCCTGCGTGCCGATTTCGATCATGCCCAAAATCATGTGCGGCTTGCGGTCGCGGATGCAGGCGCGAATGCCGGAGTTGGCGATCATGGTCTCGGTCGCCAGCACGCGGCCCTTGCCGTCGGCTCGAGGCAGCAGGCGCTGCGAAATCACGCCGACCAGCGTGTTGGAAAGCTGGGTCACGATCTGATTCTGCTGCTCGGAAGGAAAAATATCGACGATCCGGTCCACCGTCTTCGAGGCATCGACCGTGTGCAGCGTGCCGATGACGAGATGTCCCGTTTCCGCGGCGGTCAGTGCGGCCTGCATGGTTTCGCGGTCCCGCATCTCGCCGACCACGATCACGTCGGGGTCCTGCCGGAGGGTCTGCTTGAGCGCGGAGGCGAACGACTTCGTGTCGCTGCCGACCTCACGCTGCTTGATCACGCTCATCGCGGGCGGGTAGCCGTATTCGATCGGGTCCTCAATCGTGATGATGACGCCGGAGCGCGTGCGGCTGATGCGCTGGATCATGGAGGCCATGGTGGTCGTCGTGCCCGCGCCGGTGATGCCGGTGATGAGGATCAGCCCCTCCTCGCGCTTGCAAAGTTCCGCCACGGCGGGGCGATGACCCAGTGCTTCCAGCTCGGTGATCTCCTCCGGGATATGCCGAAAAACCGCTTCGATGCAGCCCCGCGCGTAGTGGGCGTTGGCGCGAAAGCGGCCTGTTCCCGGCACATCGAGCGCGAAGTCGAGCTCGAGATCTTCCTGCACGCGCGTCCGTTGCGCCTCGCTCAGGACGCCGTAAATCAGGTGGTAGCAATTGTCGGCGGAAAGTGGCGCATCACCCAGGGGGAGCAGCTCGCCGTGGATGCGTCCGAGCGGCGGCGTGCCACAATGGAGATGCAGATCCGAAGCGCTGCGTTGAACGGCAAGGGCGAGCCAGGGAATCAGGTCGGGTTGGGGTTGATCGGACATATGGTTATGACTCAGTTCAACGCCCGCCGGTAACGGAAAAGACAACGCGCGAAGTTCACAGTGTCGCGCCACGGAACGATTTTCGATTGCTCGTCCGCGTAAATCGCAGGAATCGGCACGTTGAGCACACGACCGGGCCGCGTGGCCGCGAGGAGCGCAAGTTCCGTCTCGAATTGGAAATGGTGTCCCGCCGGAAGCCATGTGCCGAGCCACGCGCGGCGGACGAGCCGAAAGCCGCACTGGCTGTCGAGGATCCCGCTGCCGCGCAAGACGCTGGACATGGCGCGGTTCGTCCACCGCCGCAGAAGCGGCATCCGTCCGGACTCGGGCAGGCGATTGCCGACGATCATGTCGGCCTCGCCACGCGCCTGCCAGAAACGGTCGAGATCCGCAGGCAGATGCTGGCCGTCGCCATCGAGGAAGAAAATCCATTCGACCGCGTCGGGCAGGCGCGCCAAGCCGTGATGAAGCGCGATCGTTTTGCCGTGGTGCGGCCCCGGAACCGTGACAATTTCCGCGCCCGCTTCGGCGGCGAGAGCGGCGGTGTCATCCTCGCTGCCGTCATCGATGACGCGGACGGCGAATCCGGCGCGACGGCATCCCCGCACGACGGCTTCGATGGTGGCGGCTTCGTTGCGCGCCGGTATCAATATGAGGGCGCGGGCGCGGGCCGCGGCATCCGCGCGTTCCTCGACGTCCCGGCTTGCGCCACCCGTCCCGCTCAACGGCCCCAGGATTTTAAGCACGGTTCGATTTCCGCTTTTTACCAGCCTTCGGTCACCAGCTTCACCGTGTTCTGGGCGAGATCCTGTGTGGCCAGCGGCAGGGCCTGACGTTCGCTTTCCTCCAGGTCACTCTGGCTGAAGAAAGTCGTGGTGCCGGTGACGGAGACATTCTCGAAAATCTTGCGGCCCAACCGGCGGTTCACATAAGTCACCTTGGCCGTGATGGTGAGCTGGTATTCCTCGGTCACCAGAATGTTGCTGGTGCTGCTGGCCGTCGCGGAGCGAATCACCGAGGCAATGGTCACATCGAGTTCCGAATCGGCGTTTTCGTTCTGATTCACTTCCAGGGTGCCGTCGTCGTTGAAGCGCTGGATGATCGCGTTGGTCAGGATGACCTGAAGATCGGCCTCGAGGCTCGCGTTCTTCGCCACGGGAACGTAGACGCTGCGGACGCCCTGGAGATTGCGTCCCGAGATATTGCCGACCCGGTAGCCCGCGCAGCCGCTCAGGACGAAAACGAGGAGCAGGGCCGCGAGGGCCCGCGTGAAACAGCCTTCTCGACTCATTGCGGCAGCGGAGTGGCGTCCGGCGGTGCGGGCACCGGTTGCTGGTCGGGGGCGTTGGTGGAAGAAGCCGGGGTCGGCGTCCCGCCCGGAGTGGAGGATCCATCAGCCGCGGGGGCATTCGTGGTTGAGGAATCGGGAGGGTTGTTCAGGCCATCGCCGCTGGTGCCCGAAGGCGCGGGTGCCTGCGGACCACTGGCCACGGTTTGCGCGGGAACAGGGGAGCCATCCGGGCCGGCGCCGCCGGGCATGGCCTCGACGATGGGGCGCAGTTCCTGAATCCGCTTCTTCGCCTGCTGGGCCTGGACGGAATTGGGGTCTTCGCGGAGAACTTCGTTGTAATAAATATAAGCGGCCCGCTTGTTCGGCGGATGCGCCCGCTCGTAGAATTGGGCGATGTTGAAGGCGCCCTGCGTCTGCCGCTGGCTCAGGTGCTGGATGTTTTCCTGCGCCTGGTCGGACTTGTCGCTGGCCGGGTAACGGACGAGATAATCCTGGAAGGCTTCCACGGCTTTTTTCGCCGCGCCCATGTCGTAATCGCCGGTGGCGGAGGCGTGCATCCAGGCATAGCCGATCTGGTATTGCGCGCTCGAGGCGACGGAGCTGGTGGGATAATTATCGAGCACCTTCTGGTAAGCATCGACCGCGTCGGTGTACTTGCGCTGGCTCTCCCGCGCGAGGCCGATCTTGAACTGGCACTCGGGCGCATAGGTGCCGTAGGGCGCGTTCTTGATAATGCGCTCGTACATCTCCACCGTGCGATCCATGGAGGGGCCGACGGGGATCTTCCAGATACGTTGCGGCTCGCCTGCGAGATAAAGATTCGCGATGCGGTATTGCTCCTCCTGGGCCTGCTCGAAATAGCTGCTGGAGGGATATTTCGTCACCATCTTCTGGAAGGCCTGGAAAGCGTTATAGAAGTCGCCCTCGTCCTCCATGATCTTGCCCATGCGGAACTGGGCTTCGGGCGCGAAAAAGGAAAGCGGCCAGCGGCGGAGCAGATTCTTGTAGGCCTTCAGCGCATCGTCGCGCTGGCCCGTGGCCTCGAGCTTGTGGGCGGCCTCGAGTTGATCTCGCGAACTGGAAGCGGAGACGTCGCCGCCGCTCTCATCCGACCAGCCTTCGCCCGGACGCCAAACCAGCGAGCCCTTGACCAAGGGGGCACAAAACGACAAAGCCACGACCGTGCAAAGAAGAAAGCGGGCTCGGGACATGGGAAGCCCATCCTATCAGGCCCGGCGGAGGGGTCAAGCCGATGAGAGAAGGGATAGTGGTACAGTTTGAAACTATTCGTCTTCGTTCTTAAACCAACGCTCTGCAATCTTCCGGCTCCTGATCAATGAGGTATATGCCAATGACTGCTTGAACCCCGCCAGTAATCGCGATTTTAAGAACATTGCTGATTGTCAACGCCGCAATCACTTTCGACGCGATTCCCGATAGGAGTGCAACAGCAATTCCAATGATAAAACTCGGAATGGTGTTTAGGCAAAAATAGAGGCCAAGGATTTTGAGCAGGACATCCGCCAAGTTTTTGCGCTTCATGCTCCAGACCCTGAACCCCGTCCAGCCGCGAATCAACCCAGCAATCCAATAACCTCTTCCAAGCTCCAAACGTGATCGGCGACGCCAGCTTCCGTTGCGTGAGCAAGGCGCAGGCCTATATTCTGAGCAAGAAAGAGGTTTGGTTATGACTCTACTCAAAACCTTCACATTGAAATGGTGGCAAGCAGGCCTGTTCAAATGGGGCTTGTTAGCCTTGGGAATCGCGATTGGAGCCTTTTGGCATGGTTTCTTTGGCGGCTATCTTCCCGTGCTGATCGTTCTGGCTGTGCTCAGTCTGGCTTACATCAGCTATATTTGGTGGAAGCAATAAACACCCGCTTCGAGAGCGCTTCCTTGTCAGCTTAGCGGCAAAATTCAGCTCTCTCCGGATGCTGGCGAGGAAGATGCTTTGCTGGTGGCCTCATGAACAGAGCACCGGCAAGGAACGCGGGGAATCATTGGCGCGTCCTCCCCTATTTCCTTCTCGCGATGCTCTTCACGCCGAACGCCGGGAGCGCCGCCTCGGGCATGGAAGACGATTGCCGGGCTTATCTCGCCCAGCACCACTATTACGCCGCGCCGCTGACGACGATCGGGGTGAATGAGCAATGCGTGGAGGTCAAAATCAATGGCAAGACCGTGCGCCTGGGGGTCGATACGGGATGCGGGAGGACCGTTCTGACCGACGCATGCGCCCGGCATCTTCGCTTGGACGTGCATGACTCCGGCCACGCGGACTGGGGTGTGGGCGGGACGTTGCGGGGGAATTCCGGCATCGCGCTGGTGCAGAGCTTCACTTTGGGTGGTCACGAGATCAATCGCACCAATACCATCCTCGTGATGCCGAAGTCGGCCTATGATCCCGGTGGAGACGTGGATGGATTACTGGGCCTCGATTTTCTGCAGCTCAACGCGGCGATTCTTCCCATCGGGGCCGGAGAGATCATCCTCAAACCGGGCACGACCCCCGTGGCTGCGATGGCGGACTTCATGGCCCCACTTGGTTTCAAGGCCGTGCCGCTGGGCCCTGGCGGCGGCACCCTGATGATCACCGGGCATCTAAATGGAACTCCTTTTCGGGCGTTCCTCGATAGCGGCGCCACGTTCACCACGTTCAGGAACGGCTTTGTCCAAACCGCCCTGGGGCATGAAGCGGTGCAGACGAACGACCACGAGTTCCACGGGGTCGATGGTCATTCCATGCAAACCTTCCGCTTCACGGCCAACGCACTCGAGGTGGGCGGATTTCATCTTCCCCCGACCACGATATTGGCGGCCGAAAAAGGATTTCTGGAAGCGCGGGGTCTCGATGCCCTGATCGGCTTTGATCTTCTCGGTCTGCATCGGGCCGTAATCGATCTCGGGTCAGGTGTCCTTTGGATGAAATAGGTCTTCCGATGCGCCCTCATGGAATCTTGATCCGAAAGATCGTTCCCTCTCCGGCCGAGCCGCCCTCCCGGGTCATTCCGTAAAAGCATCCATCACTCGCCAGGACCAAACCGCCACCGGGTTTGGCTCCGTCGTGGGGAACGGTGCCATCGTCGAAGCTATGCAGAATCATCATGCTTCCTTCCGGGGTGATTTTATAGATTGTCCCGTGATTGGTCGCGCCTCCGGCGGCAGCCGTTCCGTAGAAATTACCGTCGCGCCCCTCGACGAGAGTAGGTTGGGGAAAGGCGCCATCCTTTTCCAAAGTGGTCTGAGGAAAGACATGGAGAATGGTAATGGCTCCCTCGGTGGTGAACTTGAAGAAGGTGCCACAGTTGTTCGTGCCCCCGAATTCCGTGGTGCCGTAAAGGGTCTTATCCCTGGCCATGAAAAGGCCGGCCTTGCTCGATGCTTTTCCGTCATGGGGGACGGTGCCATCGGCAAAGCGGTGCAAAATCGTCAACTTCCCCGCCGGGGTGATCTGGAAGAGCGTTCCCTTGAAATCGGGCTTATCCTCCACTCCCGATCCGTTGAACGTCGTTCCATAATAATTGCCGTCCGGGCCCAAGGCCACGGGAGCCCAGGGCGTATCGCCATCCTTGGGCACACTGCCATCAAGAAAGCTGTGCAGGGTGGTCACCACCCCTTGCGGGGTCATCTTGAAGACCGTGCCCGCACCCGCGGCCCCGCCAATATTGCTGGTGCCATAGAAGTCGCCATCCGCTCCCCGGATTAAAGGTGCGGACGGCTCTCTCGGGTCATCCTTGATGTCATGTTGGCCGAATTGATAAAGGGGAGTGAAGACTCCCTGGTTCGTTATCTTGTAAGCGATACCGCACCGGTTCTGGCCGCCGCCGGAGATGACCCCGTAAAGATCTCCGTCGGGACCGAGAGTTAAGGGATATTCAGGCAGGGGATCGTTGTCAGAATGACCCGCGTCGAACGAGCGCAGAACGGTCTCCTTCCCCTGCGGCGTGATCTTGTAGATGGTCGCCAATTTCCCCGGCATCTCGACGGTGCCGTTGCCCGAGGTGTCCTTGTCCAGGCTTCGGGTGACCCCGTAGAGATTTCCGTCGGTTCCCTGGACCAGGGAAGTGCAGGGATTCACGCCATCGTGAGGGACGCTGCCGTCTCCAAAGCTATGCACGATTTGATATCCGGACGCTGACTCAGGTTTCGGTGCCTCCGCGGGGGATGCTGCCAATGAGGACGTCGGTAATGCGTTGCCGGGTGCAGCGGGGGCCTGGCCCGGAGACCCGGCTGCCTCAGCCAGCGATACCGATGTGCTCAATTCTGTATCCGCCGTGTGAAGATAGACGGTCGCCTGGTTGCGATTGCCGTTTCTGATCTCGGTGATCGCGCCTCGGATAGCCTGAATCGCCAGCACGCGATGGCCCTTCAGGTAATGGTTCGGTGCTATCCGGCTCATTTCGATGGCCTGGTTGAGCAGGTCGATGCGCTGGGCATCGGTTGAAGGCGGGCCGGAGGGGTTTTCAACCTGGCGCACCAGGTCAAGAGCCTTGCCCAACAGACCCGTCGTCTCCTGACCGGAAACCGGCGCGCAAAAACTGAGCAGGCTTGTGATGAGGACGATCCACAAATAGCGCCGGAAAGCGAACGTCTTCATGGGGTTGCTGTGATTTATTCGCGAGGGCTTATGCCCTTGATAAAAGGCAACACCCACTTTGGCAACCGCAGAATCCTCTGACCTGGCCGCAGAGGAAGGATAACTAAACTTTGAGCTGCTCAAAAGGTTCGGACGCATTTACAGTCTCAATAGGCGTCCGAGAATGAATTCAAACATTTCTACTTCCCTTTCGGACCCGATGGCCTGCGATCTTGAGTCAGTTATCGCGACCAGCCGGTTAAAGGATCGGGATACGCGAACCCCAGACCGGAAAGCCGAAAACCAGGCCGAGCTTGAGCTGACACAGGAGCTGGCCAAATCGCCCCATGATTTCTTTCAAAAGTTGGTCAACATGGTCCTCAGGTTGACGCCGGCCGACTCCGCAGGAATCAGTTTATTGGACGAAAAGAATGGCCGATTCGTTTGGCCGGCGGTCGCGGGTGGCTTGTCTCCCTATTTATGGGAGGGCACACCGAGGAGCTTTGGCCCTTGCGGCACCGTTTTGGATCGAAATGAGCCCATCCTGTTTTTACATCCGGAAAGACATTTTACCTATTTGCAGCCCATTGCACCTCCTTTGGAAGAGGTGTTGCTGATTCCCTTTCACGTGGGAGACAAGCCGGTCGGCACCATCTGGGCAGTCATTCATAACCAAGACTGTAAGTTTCAGTCGGAAGATCGACGGTTGCTGGAGAACTTGAGCGCCTTTGCCTCGTCTGCATTCAAGGTTTTGGCCTCGGTGGGTGCCCTTGAGCCGCTTTTGAAGCACAAGGCCTGATGGGGCAGGATCGAATCGAAAAATGCGGCTAGCCCCCAGAGCCAGTTGATTCCCGCCGGAAGCCGCAGCTATGGTTCCTTCGCCGGTGAAATGGCGCCCGCACGCAGACCCGCCAACAACAGTCCCAGCACCGCTCGAGCATCGGCGTCCGTGGGCGTCGGTTGCTGCATGAGCAAGGCGGGGTTGTGGAATGGCGAGGTGGCCTGGAGGAAGGCTCGTGCCGACGCACGCGGCTTCAGCTTTCGCAGGAATTCGCCGTTCGCCACGCCATCCGCGATAATCCTGGTCACTTGGCTGTGCATTACTGCGACATGGTCTTCCACCGCTTCACGCGCAGTCTGGACAATGTCGTAATGGATGCGGAAAAGCTCAGGCTCTTCGCGAAGCTTGCGACGCTTGATCGCACGCAGGGTGTCAAACCACAAGGTCAGCCGGACGGAGGCGGATTTCGCGCGATCGCAGACGATGACTTCCAACGGCGTCGTGACCGCGTGTAACCAACGGGCGACCACGGCTTCCAGGAGCGCCTGCTTACTGGGAAAATGGCGGTAGATGTTGCCATGACTCATGTCCAGAACGCGGGCGATATCCACCACGTTGGTCTTGGCCGGCCCGTGGCGGCGCAGCACATTCTCGGCGGCGTCGAGGATGCGTTGGGACATAGGCGCTTCAGTTTCCATGGTCCATTCATCTTAGCTCTAAAACCGGAGAATGCGTACAAAAATGACAAATAACAAAAATTGTCATTTGCAATTCATCCGTTTTCGAGCCAGGATTCTCTTACTCACATGAAAACGATTGAAACCAGCGGCGGCGAATTCACCTTTCCTGCAACCTCGATGACCGTGGCGCGATCCGGATACGGCGCCATGCAATTGGCTGGTCCGGGAGTGTGGGGACCGCCGCGCGACAGGGATGCTGCCGTAGCCGTCTTGCGCGAAGCGATTGCCTCCGGAGTGAACCATATCGACACCTCGGACTTTTATGGCCCGCACGTCACCAACCAGATCATCAAGGAGGCGCTGCATCCTTATCCCGACGGCTTGGTGATCGTCACCAAGGTTGGCGCTCGCCGGGGTGAAGATAAATCGTGGATTCCGGCCCTTTCGCGTCAGGAGCTGATCGATGCCGTTCACGACAACCTCCGCCATTTGGGGCTCGATGTCCTGGATGTCGTCAATCTTCGCGTTGGAGGGATCACCGGACCCTCGGAAGGATCCATCGCGGAACGGCTGACCGTGCTGGCCGAGCTCAAGCAGCAGGGACTGATTCGCCATCTTGGCCTGAGCAACGTAACTCCCGCTCAATTGGTGGAGGCCCAGACGATCACCGAAATCGTGTGCGTGCAGAATCTCTACAACCTGGCGCACCGGAATGACGATGGCTTTATCCGTGATCTCACGGCGCAAGGTATCGCCTATGTGCCCTTCTTCCCGCTGGGAGGGTTCACGCCGCTGCAATCCTCCAAGCTTGACGGGGTCGCCGCCACCCTGAAAGTCACCCCCATGCAGGTGGCGCTCGCCTGGCTTTTGCAGCGTTCTCCCAACATCCTGCTCATCCCTGGAACATCGTCCGTCGAGCATCTCCGCGAGAATCTTAACGCGGCTATCCTGCAACTACCGGCGGAAATGGTCGCCGAGCTGGATTCGATCGGCGGGAAATGAAGTGCCGGCGGTAGAGGGACTTGAACCCTCTCCGACCGCGCTTTCAAGAAGACTTCTTTAGAAGCCGATGCGAAGACCGCCGTTGAAGGTGTGGGCGATGTAATCGGCCTGACCGACCTGCGCATCGTAGTTCACGAAGAACGTGATGGCGTCGTGAAGTTCGGCGGGAGTGGCGCTGAGGCCGGCGCCCACGAGGGCGAAGTCACGTTCGGGTTTATCGGTCTGCACGACGAACGAACCAAGGACGGGCGCGCCGGGCGTGCCGACATTGACACCGCGGTCGGCGTCGAGGCATTCGTGGTACCAGTCGGCGTGGATCTCGGGGGAGAAGCGGATGCCGTCCCACTTGTAATCGCCGAGGGCACGGAAGCCGACCTTGGTGCGGAAGGAATCAACCACCTGATCGGCCACGTTGAGGTTATAGACCCCGCCGCCCGATTCGTTGTAACCATCCTGCGCGAGGTGGGTGTAATCGAAACCGGCTTCGGGATCGAGTTCCCACCGGCCGAATTTGAACTCATAGCCGCCATTGAGATTCGCGAGCACCTCGTCGCCCTGGGGATGGCTGGAGGCCGTGGTCCCGTCGGTGACGATCCGCTGGTTATCGTAGGCATTGTAGCCGAAGCCAACCAGGCTGTTGATGAACCAAGGCTTGTGGGCCCAGGTGGCGTAGAATCCGAGCAACTCGCTCTGTTCGTTGAGATGGCTGCCATCCGCGAAGTCGGCTCCGGTGGTGTCGAAGTTAAACAACGCACCCACGGCCAGGTCCCGGGTAACGCGGTAATCGGCGCCGATGCTGGGACTGCCGGTGGTGGCGTTGTAACCGTTCGAGGTGTAGGAGGTTGATTCGTCGGCGAGGGTGACCGTACCGGAGGCCCAGGCGCCCCAGCGCGGGGGTTCCATGCCGTCGTTGACTTCCTTGGCGTCCTTGCTGTCGCTCATCGTCGCACCGCCGAGGCGGGCGCTGCCGAGCATCTGGCTGAGCGCGCCTTCGGTGTCGCCCAGGCTGGCGATCATGGAACCGGGAACGATGCGGAGCTGGCTGAGATCAAAGCCGCCGGTGCCATGGCGCAGGTCGAACGCGCGGCTGTCGGCGAGATCGTCGAAAGCGGTGACGTTACCGAGATTGACCGTGGCGAAGGCGTCGTAGAATTCGCGGCCGGAGAACTGGTTGAGCGCCCCTTCCGGATCAAAGGCCGCCTTGGCGAAGAGGAGGTCGTACTGCGGCAAGTAGTGCTCGTCCAGTTTCACCGCGAGATCATGCAGGCCGGGATCGGTGCTGAGCTCAAGGGATACCGCGTCATCGTTCACCGTGTGGAAGTTCTCGTACTGGTAGGTGACGGTCTGGTCGTCCTTGGTGAAGCTGAAGGTACCGTTGTGCGGATGGGCCGCGACATAGGCCTGGAAGCTCGCCAATTCCTGCGGAGTCAAGCCCGAGAGGTTGAAGTTCAGCGTGTTGTTCAAGCTTCGCTTGGTGCCTTCAATCGTCCCTTCCGTGACGGCATGGCCCACGATGTCCGCGGTGCTATTCTTGCCCGCGAGAACGATGGAATCGCCACGGGAGCCGTCGCCCTCGGGGACCTCGACGTCCGAAACCACGGAAGACTCCTCCTCCTCTTCTCCGTTGATGACTCCACCCGCGGTGATGATGGTGGATTTATTGCCGTTCAGGTAAACGCCGGTTGAGCCGCTGATATAGCCAGTATTGTAGACCGTGCTGCTTTTGCCCATGTAGATGCCGGGAGCGTTGTCAAAGTCGCTGGAAATATCGCCGCTGTTCACGATCGTGCCCTTGCCTTCGATGTCGATGGCGGGGCCATATTCGCTATCGATAAGGCCCGAGTTATAAACGGTCGCCTTGTGGGCCGCGTAAATCGCGTCTTCCTCACCCGCAATCTCGGCGTTTTCGCCGATGTTGTTGACGGTGAGGTTCTTGTTGGCATAGACGCCGTAAGAATCTCCGTAGATAAAGCCAGCGTTATTGACGGTGCCTTTGCCGGTGAAATAAACACCGATGCCGCCCTCTTCCTCGTTGCTGTAACCGTCGATTTCACCGGTGTTATTGACCGTGCCGTTGTTACCAGCGAAATAGATGCCGTAACCGCCAAGCTCGAAGGGGCTCGCTTCCTCGCTCACAACACTGTCCTCGACGACAGTCGGTTCGATACCCTCATAGGTGGCGTCTCCCACGATGAGTCCGCCGTTATTATTGACCGTACCGTTGTCGGCTTCGAAAAGGATACCGGCGGCCACTCCATCGGTGGTCGAAAGGGCGCGAATGCTACCCGTATTATTGACGACGGTGTTATTGGTGTCGGCCAGAATGATGCCCACAGCCACATTCAATTCCTCATCCTCTCCAAACCCGGTGAGCGCATAGGCGGTGATTTGACCGGCGTTATTTACCGTGTCGGAATTGCCAAATTCTTCGACGCCGGCGGCTACTTGGGAAAAATTCTCCTCCTCGCTGTCGGGAGAGCTGCCAGCGGTAATGACGCCGGTTGCGGTATTGGTAAACGTCCCGGTGGAGACGACGCCAATGGCTTCGAATGCCGTATTATGCACATTGATTGTGCCCGAATTGGTAATGGAGCTGGGCTGGCCGCCGATCGTGATGCCCGTATCGAAACCTCCTCCACTGACATCGACCAAGCCGGAATTATTAACGGTGCCGGTTCCCTCGATGCTGATGCCGGAGGTGGATTCCTCTTCCTCGTCGGTTCCGACGACGTGGATCGTGCCCGCGTTGTTGACCGTGCCGTTTCCATCGATTTCGATGCCGGTAACACCGGAATTGATCGTGGCCCCGGCCGAATTATTCACGGTGCCCGTATTGGCGATCAGGATGGTTGATTCCGTATCGGAGCCCAAGGTGCCGTTATTGGTGACCGTTCCGTGGTCGAACAGAATTTCGTTGGTCTCGCTGGTGCTTAGGTTGGCGTTAGCTTGGACCGTAACCGTATACCCGGCGGAGGAATAGTCATTGAAGAAAGCCTCGTCGGAGGTACCGGAACCGGTCACGGTGGAACCGTTGATCGTGTAGTAAGGCGGTGTGTAGCTCAGCGGGGGATCCGCTTGGACGCGTTGGGCGGCGCTCAGGGCAATAGCGATGCAGGCGGCCTGAATGGCGCGCACGATGTGATGACGGCTGATGTTAGTTCGTTTCATTCTCTTTTCCTCTCCTGACGGGGTTGCTCTTCCAAACTTTTAGGGGCGAAGGTCCTCCCTTTTCCCCCCAACTTGTACAAACCTCCATTGGATTACCGAAGGAACGGAAAAAATGCCAGAGGGTTTTTTAAAAAAGGAGGTAAACCGGAAGCCGACCTTAACCGCCGGAATTTCCCAATCATCCTCAAAGTGCTAGGGAACTGGCCTAAAGAGCGACCATGGGCTTGGAGGGACTTGAACCCACACACCTTGCGGTACCAGAACCTAAATCTGGCGCGTCTGCCAATTTCGCCACAAGCCCGGCAGAGCAAATCTCCTATTCGCTGAGACACTGTAACTTTTTACGGTCACATTTTGCCTCTGGAATTAGGAATCAGGCTAACGACCGAGCCTTCTAAGTCAATCTGGCATTGAGATTAGGCACGTGGCCGGGAACCCATCATTCAACAACACTAAGCACGGTTGCCTCGCGGTTCCGGTTGGCCCGTTGAGCGTGAAAGCTATCAGCGAAAGCCTTTGCGAAGGTTGAAAAGGTAAGTGGCTTGCGAACGTAGCAGGAGACGCCAAGCTCATGGCACCTTTCCAATTCTTCTGGCGAATTTGATGAAGTCATCACAATTATAGGGATATTTTGCAAACGAGCCTCTTCCCTGATGGCCTCTAAAATCTTTAGCCCGGTCATTGTTGGAAGTTTTAAGTCCAAAAATACGGCGGCTAACCCCTCGCACCTATTTCGTTCATTCGTCAGATACTCAAAAGCTTTTCCGCCATCGTTAATCACCTTGATATGCTTCTCAAGACCAGCCTTTTTAAGCTGGCGTAAGAGCAACGCTTCATCATCCGGATTATCTTCGATAATTAGAATTCGGCGTTCGGTTTGTTTCATCAGGAGCTGAACCTAATTCTCAAACAAGGAAACTCAAATTACAGGATACTTCAGTCCGAGAATGAAATCCTTGAAGTACTAATTTGAGAGGTAGAAACGGAACTGATAAGCAAATTTCCTACATCTATTTGATGGTTTCTCCTATCGCCATAACCTTAAAATTATTTTCATAAAAATTCATGAATCTCTTATCTACTCGTCCGGGCTGACTGGCGCCTAATGGCTCCTAGCCTCCGGTCCTTTCCTCAATTTTTATCGATCCGCTGACACGAAGTTCCGTTCAGTAACGATGGCATCTCCGGGCCTGACGGCCCGGAAATCGGTGTTCCCCGCTTTCCCGAAAGCTTTAGAAGGTGAAGTAGTTTTAGGCGATTTAAGCGGGTTTAGCTGTCCGGCCTTGGTGAAAAAGGCTATCCTCGGGCATGGCCAAAACAACCTCCCATCGTTTGGTCTTTACCAAAAATCGCTCACTCAGCCTGGGCGATGCCATGCCCGGCGGCACCAAGGACGACATCGGCGTGCGTCTTCCCTTCGGCGGTCGTTGCATGGTCGATAGCATTTATCACAACGAAGTGGCAGGCCAGTTCGTGGTGACGGTCAGCCATTATCCGGCGACGACATAGTTTCGGGTTCCTCGGTTGCCCGAGGAGTCAGATCTTCTTCTCCAATTTCCGCCCGCGCGATTTCGGATAGGCCACCGGCTTGGCCTTCGGCTCGATCTTGTTCAGCCCGGCCTGCTGCTTCAGCTCCATGATCTGGTCGCGCAAGAGCGCCGCCTTTTCGTAATGCATCGAGTTCGAAGCCGCGAGCATTTCCGTCTCCAGCTCCTGCAGGACCTGCATGACATCCATGTCCGCGCTGGCCTCGCCCACCACGCTGCCGGCGAGCTGTCGCCCCTTCAGTAGATTGCCCAGGCTTTCCTGCACCGCGCGCACGACCGAGCGCGGCGTGATCCCGTGCGCCTCGTTGTAGGCGAGCTGCTTCGCGCGCCGGTCCTTGGTCACCGCCAGCAATTGCTTGATCGAATCGGTGATCTTGTCCGCATATAAAATGACGAGCCCGTTCAGGTGCCGCGCCGCCCGGCCCGCCGTCTGGATGAGCGACGTTTGCGAGCGAAGAAAACCTTCCTTGTCCGCATCGAGCACCGCGACGAGCGATACCTCCGGTAAATCGAGGCCCTCACGCAAAAGGTTGATCCCGATCAGCACATCGACTTCGCCCGTGCGCAGGCTGCGGAGGATTTCCACCCGCTCGATCGTGTCGATTTCCGAGTGGATGTAGCGCACCTTTACGCCGAGATCGCGCAGGTAATCGGCGAGATCTTCCGCCGTCCTTTTCGTGAGTGTGGTGACGAGCACCCGCTCGCCTTTTTCGGTGCGCAGCTTGGCCTGCTCCATCAAATCGTCCACCTGCCCGGCCAGCGGCTTGATCACGATCTCCGGGTCGAGCAAGCCCGTGGGCCGGATGACTTGCTCCGCCGTGATGCCGCCCGATTTCTTCACCTCATACGGCGAGGGTGTGGCGGAGACGTAGAGCCGCTGCCCTACCAACGCGTCGAATTCCTCGAATTTTAGCGGACGGTTGTCGAGCGCCGATGGCAGGCGGAATCCGTGCTCCACCAGCACGGTCTTGCGCGAGCGGTCGCCCTCATACATTCCGCCGATCTGCGGCACGGCGACGTGGGACTCGTCGATGATGGTGAGGAAATGCTCCGGGAAAAAGTCGATCAGCGTAAACGGCCGCGAGCCGGCCGGGCGTCCACTCGTATGCCGCGAATAATTCTCGATCCCGTTGCAGAAGCCCATCTCTTCCATCATCTCGAGATCAAAAGTGGTGCGCATCTTCAGCCGCTGCGACTCGAGCAGCTTGCCCTGCGATTCCAACTCGGCGATGCGCAGGTCGAGCTCCTCGCGGATGGTCTGCTGCGCGCGCCGCATCTTATCGGCGGGCGTCACGTAATGGCGGGCGGCGAAGATCGTCATCTGCGCCAGCGGCTCGATTGTCTCGCTGCTCAGCGGATCGAAGCGGGTGATCCGGTCGATCTCGTCGCCGAAGAATTCCACGCGTACGCCGTCCTCCGTGTAGGCCGGGCAGAGTTCCACCGTATCGCCGCGCACGCGAAATTTGCCGCGCGTCAGCTGATAGTCGTTGCGCTCGTATTGCATCTCCACCAGGCGGGCCAGGAGGGTCTCGCGCGTCATGAATTGCCCCTTCTCGATCGAGCAAATCATGTCCTTGTAATCGGTGGGCGAACCTAAACCGTAGATGCACGAAATGCTCGCCACCACGAGGACATCGCGCCGGCTCAACAGCGAACTCGTCGCTGAAAGCCGCAGCCGCTCGATCTCCTCGTTCACGCTCGAATCCTTCTCGATATAGGTGTCGCTGCGCGGGATGTAGGCCTCCGGCTGGTAGTAATCGAAGTAGGAGACGAAATACTCCACCGCATTCTCCGGGAAGAACTGCTTGAACTCGGAATAAAGCTGCGCCGCGAGCGTCTTGTTGTGCGAAAGCACCAGCGTCGGCCGGTCCAGCGTCGCCACGACATTCGCCATGGTGAAGGTCTTGCCGGAACCGGTCACCCCCAGCAGCGTCGAGTGCTGCTGCCCCGATTTGATTGCCGCCAACAACTTCTCAATCGCCTGCGGCTGATCGCCCAGCGGAGGGTACGGGCTGGCAAGTTTGAATGACGGCATCTCTTTACTTTACCCGTGAAACAGCGGATGAAAAGGGGCGTCCTTCGCCATGTTCACCTGCCCCAATTGCCGCTCTGGCCTGACACGCGAATTTGCGCCGAGCGGAGTTTATTGGGGCTGTCCTCAATGTCAGGGACGGGCGATGGGAATCGGTCTCCTCCGCAAGACCATCGATCCGGAAGCGATGACCGCCATCTGGGCGCAAACCTATACCGGTGGTAGCGAACCGGGACGTGCCTGCGCGATCTGTTTGCTTCCCATGGTACAAGTTGCGGTTGAGCTGAAGGATCATCCGCTGGACCTCGATGTTTGTAAAAAATGCGAGTTCGTCTGGTTCGACGCCGGGGAATTCGAGGTCATCCCTCCACCACCTGCCAAGCCGAGGCCGCTGGGCCAGCTCGATGAGGCCGCGATGTCGCCCGCCGCGCGGGAAGCCCTGGCCCTGGCACAAGTCCGGGAGATTGCCGAGCAGGCCCATGCGCAGGATCCGGTGCCGGATCGGGGTTGGAAAACGATTCCGGCCCTTTTGGGTCTGCCGGTGGAGATGGATTCCGTCGAAAATCAACGAATCCCGTGGGCGACCTTTATTTCCTCCGGCCTGATCGCCGCCATTAGCATGGCGTCCTTTCTCGATCTCAAGAATATCATTGAACGGTGGGGACTCATTCCCGCAGAGGTCTGGCGGCATCATGGCCTGACCTTGCTGACCTCATTTTTCCTGCATGGCGGCTGGGTTCACCTGCTCGGGAATCTTTATTTTCTAATCCTTTTCGGCGGCCACGTGGAAAGATATCTGGGCTGGTGGCGGTGGCTCGGTTTGCTTCTGCTCGCCACGTTGACAGGCGATCTCTTGCATATCGTGGGCGATCCCCGCGGCACTCTTCCCTGCATTGGCGCGAGCGGAGGGATCTCCGGTCTGATGACCTTTTATGCCCTGAAATTTCCCCACGCCCAGCTCGGCATTCTCTTTCGTTGGTATTTCTATTTCCGCTGGATCCGTCTACCGGCCTGGAGCGCGTTTTGTTCTGGGTGTTTTTCCAGATGTGGGGCGCCTATCAGCAGGTCTACGGCTACACCAATGTTTCCTCCCTGGCGCATCTCGGCGGCGCCACGATGGGCTTCGCCGCGTGGCTTATCTACCGAAGGGCGGACTCATCGGCCGTCTCCGCCGGCAAGGTGCTTCAACAGAGAAGAGATAGCTTAGCCTCAAATACAGACCATTACGAAATACGATAACCGGATGTCAGCCTACCATCGGACTCGTCGTAAATTTCTTCATCTTCGATTTCGATTCCCTAGAGGAATCACGGCTATGCCAGGGCTGGTGCTGTTATTATCAGCCTGTGGATTATTTCACAAAATTACCGAGCGGGAGGTGGTGGCGACCTAAGAAGAGGTCGGAGGGCGCGCATTTTCCCGCGTGGCTTATCCATCGTAAGGCGGATTCATCGCCCATCACCCCTGCCGAAGGCCCTCCGGCAGGGAGACAATCCGCGAGCCTACTTCCCGGCGCTCGCCGAGGGATTCTTGATATAAATCGCCCCATCGCCGGGAGGGGTGCAGAAACTGATCGCGTAGGAGTCTGTGTTTTTCAGGTTCTCGAAACGTCCATTCACCGTGGTCCATTGGCCCACTTTGACATCGGCCAATTTGTAGAAGAAACCCGGGGCGCCACGAATCCAGAAGTCAACGGTCGGAGTCGCCAGCACGCTCCAGTACCACGTGCCGCCGGCGGACCAAGTGGTGTCGTAAGCGCTCGCATCCGTGCTCCGTCTGAAATCGTGCGAGCCCATCACCTCGACGCTGACAGTTAGCTTGGGCGGATTATCGCGCACTTCAAATTCCTGCGTGGTTGCCTGCGAATCATGGGATAGGCGCAATTTGATGACCGGGGTAATGTTCGGCCCCGCGTCGTCCACTTCCGAGCCATCGGCGGCTAGATAGGTCAGCCGTCCATCTCCATGCCAACCGGCCAGGCCGTTACTTAAATCGGCATTTTTAAAGAGATTATCCGCATGCAGGGATGCAGGCATTGCCAGTGAAATCACCGCTGCGAAGGCGGAAAGAAGGATAAAGCGCATGAAGCGAAAGTAGTGATCTACGGTTAATAATCAACCTCGCCTTTTTTTATGATGACGCCCCGCCTTTGCCTTCAGAGGAGCATCTTGTGCATCTGGTTAATCCTGTCAAAATGGAGTCCATGTCTTTGCGCGTCGAAATTATCAATACGGGAACGGAGCTTTTGCTCGGGCAGGTCACCAACACGCATCTGGGCTTCCTGGCACAGAGCCTTTTCGGGCTCGGCTTACGCGTCGAACGGCAGGTCACCGTGCCGGATGGCGTCGCTATTGCCGAGGCATTTGAGGAAGCGCTGGCCCGCGCTGATCTGATCATCGTCACCGGCGGTCTCGGGCCGACTTCGGACGACATCACCCGCGAGGCGGCGTCGGAAGCCTTTGGCAGGAAGCTCATTTTCCATCCGGAAATTCTCGACGGCATCGCCGCGAAATTCAGCCAACGCAAATTCGTGATGAACGACCTGCAAAAAGCTCAGGCCATGGTCCCCGAGGACGGCGTGGTGCTCGACAATAAAAACGGCACCGCCCCCGGCCTCGTGGTCATGAACGACAAGGCCGTTGCCGTCCTCCTGCCGGGACCGCCGCGTGAACTGCGGCCCATGTGGGATAATGAGGCGCTTCCCTGGCTGCGGAAACATTTCGCCGCACGCCTCACCCCGGTCCACGAGATTACCCTGCGCGTCCTCGGCATGGGCGAAACGCGCGTGCAAATCCTGGTCGAAGACGCCGTGCGCGCGCTCGGCCCGATCGAAGTCGGCTACTGCGCCCGGCCCGGCGAGATGGATCTGCGCCTGATCGCCGCCGATCCTGCCTTGGTCGAGAAAGCCGCCGCCCTGGCCCGGTCGCTGGTCGGCGATGTCATTTACGCGGAGCAAAGCGAAACCATGGAGCAGGCCGTCGTGCGCGTGGCCGCCGCCGCGGGAAAAACGTTGGCCACGGCCGAGTCCTGCACCGGTGGTCTGGTCGCGAGCCGCATCACCAACGTCTCCGGCAGTTCCGATGTCTTCCGCTATGGCTGGGTCACTTACCATAATGCCGCCAAGACCCGCGAACTCGGAGTTCTCCCCGAGCTCATTGCAGAACACGGTGCCGTCAGCCCTCAAGTCGCTCGCGCGATGGCCGAGGGCGCCCTGCGCGAGAGCGGCGCGGATATCGCCGTCGCCGTCACGGGCATTGCCGGACCCACGGGCGGCACGCCGGAAAAACCGCTGGGCCTGGTCTACTTCGGCTTGGCGAAAAAGGGCGCGGAAACCGTGATCGTGGAAAAGAATCTCGCCGCCGCCCGCGAGACGTTCAAGTTCATGGCCTCGCAGGTCGCGCTGGATCTTCTCCGCCGCGCTTGTAGTGGTGGATAGATCTGGCTCGGCTCATGGCTGAACCCACGAGGTCGATCTGATCGTCGATGTCCGCTGGCTGTCCCTGAGTCGGGAAAAGGGATTTTCCAAGAACCAGTGATCTCGCGCGAAATGGAAAAGAGGGCTCGTAACGGGAAGCTTCCGGTGGGGCACATTCGCTATTGATGCCGTGGAAAGCCAGCCGCCAAAATTTGAGTCTTGCCCGCAGCGATAGGCCGGTGTAGCCAACCCGAGGCAAATCTTCTGTCCTAAATAGGGCTTGTACATTTGTATAATTTAGTCTATCCACTCTTTTATGGCTGCAAAATCCGAGGCAAAAAACGAAATCAAGGGCGAAGCGAAACCCGAAAACAAGGCCCAGGCGACTCGGGACAAGAACCTCGAATTAGCCCTCCAGGCCATTGCCAAGGAATATGGCGACGGCTCGATCATGCGCCTCGGCGATGAGCGTTCGAAGCTTAGCGTCGAAGTCATTCCCACCGGTTCCATCGCCATCGATACGGCGCTCGGCGTCGGCGGTTTTCCCCGGGGCCGCATCATTGAAATCTTTGGCCCGGAATCGTCGGGTAAGACGACCCTCACGCTCACCGTCATCGCCCAGGCCCAGGCCCGGGGCGGCGTCGCGGCCTTTATCGACGTCGAGCACGCGCTCGATCCCTCCTATGCCCGCAAGCTGGGCGTGAACATGAACGAATTGCTCGTCTCCCAACCCGATTCGGGCGAGGAAGCGCTCACGATTGCCGAGACGCTGATCAAGTCCAACGCAGTGGACGTCGTGGTGCTCGATTCGGTTGCCGCGTTGATCACCAAGGCGGAACTCGAAGGCCAGATGGGCGATGCCACGGTCGGCGCGCAGGCCCGGCTCATGAGCCAGGCGATGCGCAAACTCACCTCCTTTATCAGCAAGTCGAAGACCTGCGCGATCTTCACCAACCAGATCCGCGAAAAGATCGGCGTCATGTTCGG
>JAMFSY010000161.1 GCA_026225555.1 Methylacidiphilales bacterium | reverse complement strand
GGGGCGGCTATTCACTGAAAACGGCCGACACGAGTCCCCCGATAATTGCCGAACCGACACCGCCGACGTGGATCGCCTGAGTCACCGACCAGAGTCTTTTAGAACGGTTGCGCAGGAACGATCCAGCGCTCGAAAGTCTCCAGATTGGAACCGAGCTCCTTGGGATACGGGGCGTAAAAACCAGTTGTGAGTTTTGAGTCCCACAGCGACTTGACGCTTGTAATCGAAGAAGCGCTGGTGACGTAGCTGGCCAGACTGTTTTGTAGGGTGCTCAGATTTTGATTTGAGAGCTGCGTTAAGGCCTGATTTCCGACGACTGCGATCGTCACCCCCACTGCAACGACGGGATTGGCGGAGTTATAACCCGTATAGGAGGTCGTCACCGTGCCATCGGCCCGACGGAAAGCGAATTGAAAGCCGACGATCCCAGGGGCCATTTCCCGAGCCGTCACCCCGTTCAAAGGGGTGGTCAAATTGCCCTGAAACGGAATGTCGTTGGCACCTCCGGTCCAGGGGACGGCCAGATCCGAGCGTTGCAGCAAGATTTTATCAGAGTCCGAAGTTGTGACCACGCCGTAGGTCACGCAGGAGACATTTCGCACGGAGGCCGAGGAGATGCCGGGTACTCCAGTGAAAAAGGAGGCGGAATAGCTTCCACCGCTAAAGCCGCCGCCGGTGGCATTGTTGGTCCCGTTGGTTTGGAAGATGGGAAGATCAGGTCGGATCACCGCGTGCTGGAGGTCGGACGCAACGAGGTCGAGCATGGCTCGGCTTTTGGTAAAATTATCGACCCGGTTGACGCCTTCATGCCAGGCGTTGCTCACCGTCCCGATCATCCCCGTCAGGATGAGCATGATGAAGCTTAAGACGGCAACAGAGACCATGACTTCAACGAGCGTGAAGGCTTTCCGATGGGAGGATGTTTTCATGGTAGCGCCACCTCACCTGCTACCTCGTAATAGGAGCCAGGATTGTTTGTCGGCATTTGTGCAGTCAAGGGCCACCAGAGACGCAGATAGACTCTCGCCAATTTCGATCCGGTGGCCGTATTGGTGCCAACGATGTAGTATAGATTGTAGGAAGGGCTGGCCGAGGTGGTGGTTCCATCAACACCGATTTGTACAGTGTTCGTGACCATACTCTGGCTGAGATTGGGCAAGGCGAAGCCGGGGGGTAGATTGGTCGGCATGGCGCGGGTGGTGGCCATAAGGAGGGAGGCGGTGTCGGCTGCCTGGATTTGGCCCGAGGATTCCCGGTTGGATTCCAATCCGACCGTAAAAAGGCTGATGATGGCGATCAGGGCAAAGGAGATGATGCCGAGGGCAATGACTACTTCGACCAGGCTGAAGGCTCGCGTGTTCGCTTTCATTTTCTGTACACGGTGGTCAAACCGGTCAGGCCATTGATTCGCATGGCGGCAATGTTGTTGTCATCGATAAGGCCCTTAGCCTTGACGCGCTGGAAATCAATCCAGATTGAATCAACCGGGCTACCGCTGACCCGTGCCACACCGGAGGGAGTGAATTGTACGACCGAGATAGTTTGGCTGGTTTGCGCGTCGCCGGGGATGGTAGAGGGAAGGATGAGGGGCGAGGAGCCGGTCCCTTTGAAAGCAATTTGGAACGCCGGTATCGCGGACGGACCGGTTGGGGGAGTGCTGATTTCGGACGGCAGAGAAGCGATTTGGCCAGGAGCATCGCCTTGGGTGAAATAATTTTGGGTTCGGATCGAGATTTGTTTGAAGCTCGTGAACCGGAGAATTTGGCTGATGGTAGTTCCCGTGACCGAAGCGGTTCCGGAGGATTCCAGATTGATCGTCGTTGAGTTCCAGTCGATCGGATCTGTTCCGTCGGCCGAGGCAAAAGCAGCAACGCAGAGAGCATCGCCGCTGTTATCCGGTGGCGTGAGTGTTGACGGATCGTAGGGGTAGAAGGCGACCCAGACGTAGGTGTTCTGGGCGGTTGCGTAGGCACGGGCCTGCTCCAGAATCCCGGCGATTTGACCAAGTCCGTTGGTAAACTTTTTCGCGCCACTCAAACCCTGCAAGGCAGGAGTCGCGATTACAGTCAAAATCGTTATGATCGCTAAAACGACTAGAAGCTCAACTAAGGTAAAGGCTTTCGATCTGCCGTTCATTGAGCGGTTCCGATACGATCGAAGTGGTCGTTTGAATATTCTTCGATTCATATACACATAGGTCGATGATTTGAGATCGAACCGCTCCATCTTCCCTATACCCATCCGCCTCTCATCGCCCTGACTAACGGATTTCCAGCTTTCCAAGGGCGCAGAGCAGGAAATAGAACAGGGCATTCAGCTTAGGCGCAAATCACCTCGCCAGCTTTAGGCGGTTTGAGCGTAGAAAATTACTTTTCGGAGGCATCGAATTTTTGGAGATAGAAGACGGGAGTCCCGTCGTTCTGGACCGGCATCGCGCCCGCGACGATGACCAAGCTATCGACGGAACCCAGCTTCTGATCATTCCAAGGCATCCCATTGGCTACCTGCGTTCCGTTTTGAAAGACCGAGAAAGTTTTGTTCGTACAATCGAACTCAACCCGCAGTTCCTGCCAGGTATTGGGAGTACTGTCGGCTATTTTGGTTGGGGTGCCTTGGATCATGGCATTAAGGGCGTGCTCATTAAGAACCAGAATCGTGGCGTTTGAATCCCAACTCCCTCCGAAATGGATATCGGTGCGGTAGGTGCCGCTAATTGGTATGAAAAAACGGAGAAAGAAGACGGCGGTTTTTTTCTCACCACCAGAACCACACCCGGGCGTCTTGACGGTGATCGAAGGACAAAACTTGCTGCCGTCGGGAGCGCTCGGATTACTGGCATTCGTGACTACGGTCAACGCCTTCGTGGGGGAACCCTCCACCCCCGAGGGGAGCGGTTCGAGAGTGATTTTCCCCCAGGAATCCGCGGGATCGCCAGTCCACATTTCCACTCCACTTAAGTCGGATTGGGCGCCCCCTCCGGTCTGCACGAAATCCTTTTGAAAAACCTCTCCTCCGTGCGCAAAAGAAGCAAAGGAGAGCGTCAGGCTCCCACAGAGCAACAGATAGATAAAGGGACGGAGGAGTATATTCATGACATGAACGAGGGGGGAGCAGACAGACGGAGATGCCAACCGGCATTCGATTTCTTCAGAAATCTCCTGGAATCTTAACGATAGTGGGTAGTTAAAATCAGATTTTGTTGGATGCCAAAAACCAACGGCGGCGGAAGGCGAGACAAGCAATGCCGGCGAACATCAAGGCCCAAGTGCTGGGTTCGGGCACGGCGGTGATGTCGCGAATCGACACGTCATTGAGAATGGAATAGGTCGGCTTGGTAATACCGTCAGTAAAGCTGATTGTGGTGGTTCCCGTCGCCGTAAACGTGCCTAACACGTATTGCCCCACGGGGGGAGCCAGCGTAACGCCGCCGCTCGCGCCGGATAATAGAGCGCTCGTATCGGTACTATCGCCGGCATTGTCGTCAAAGGCCCACACCTCTACTTGATAGGTGTCACCCAAAGTCAAATTTGACAAGGTGATTACAGCATTACCCGCGGGGGGGGGGCCCCGGAGCAAAGGTCCCCCCAAAGCTGTAAGAAGCCTTGGACACGATGTTATTGTAATTCGTAGAGCCACCGGTGAAAGGAGTCGGACTTATAATTCCTCCAGTATATTGGACGGAGATATCACCGCTCGCATCGCGCACGTCAGATGTCCCAATGGAGATGCTAAGAGGATTAAACGTCACCCCATTGACAACCGTCGCTGCGTTAAAAAAGGTCGCCGCGTCAAAGGCCGCCCCGTTAGCGGCAACATCGGTGTCGGTCGATATATTTGTGGCTGCGCCCCAGTTGATAAGTATTTGGGCATGCGCCGGGAGGCTCAGTAGGGCGAGTGCGCAAACTAGGAAGAGGTATTTTTTATTCATGAGTGGAGATTGTTGGGCTGCTCTTTTTTACGCGAGTTCCTATTTTTGAGATTTACTATAAAGTAATATAGCAATAGAGCGTGCGACCTCTTTTGTCAAATAGAATTTCGATAATTAACTTCGCGACGAAATAGGAGATGCTGCGGCGAGTGTCTCTCCCTTCTGAAATTCAGGAGGGATCACGCAATGCTCCACTTTGCCGCTCTCAGAAAGGAGAAGTCTGAATGCCTCCGAAGCAATTTTATCCGGGGGCGTAACGAGCGAAGTGAGTTCGGGAAGGCATTCGCGTGTCCAATCCGATCCATCGTAGCTGAGGATGGAAACTTCCTTTGGAACAGCAATATGCTGAAAGTGGAACCAATGAAGGGCTCCGGTCGCTGCGGCGTCGGAAACGGCGAATATCGCCGTGGGCCGGTGAGGCCGATTCCAAAGCCGGGGCATGACTTCGACCGCCTGCTTGGCCGATGAGATCCATTCATGCGTTCCGGCATGGAAAACCTCAACTTCCGTCAACCCCATTTCGGCGGCGATCTCCTCAAAAAGACGAATGCGCAACCGCACTTCGTCGCGTTCCTCCGGCTCGGAAACCAGGAAGGTGATCCGTCGGTGGCCGTGGCCCGCCAACTTTTTCAAGCCGGCCTCGATGAACGAGCGGTTGCAACTACCCACGTAGTTGCCAGGGTAATGATTGATGTAAGGACCCAGGCTCACGGTACGGTAACCTTGCTGGGTAAGAATATTGTTGAGATCGAGGGTTACCTGCTGATCGTTGCCACTCAGGATCACGCCCCCTTTGCCCGGCGCGTAGGTAATGTGACGGCTCACATCTTTCCAGTCCTGTCCTTGACGCAAGCGCACGATTCGGGTGACAGCGCCAATATTATCAGCCCGTTCGTAGAGAGCATCGAGGAAGGGATGGAAAAAAACTGAGGAAAATGGTGGGATGACCAAGGTGAGGTGACTCAGGTTACTTCCTCCCTCCGGCTTGTGAACCATGGTCCCATGGTACCGCCTCCTCTCGAGCAGCCCTTCGTTCGTTAGAACGGTCAAGGCACGACGGACTGTCCCAAGTGACAGGCCCAGCTGAGAAACGATTTTCCCTTCCGGAAGGAATTTTTCTCCGTTGGCAAGCGTCGTCAAAATGAATTTTCGTAGCGCCAGGCTTAGTTGAGTGTGAAGGGGCGTTCCGCTTCCCCGATCGAGAACCACCGTTCCCAAGAGCTTTTCCCAATCTCGCTCGAGTGAAGACTGCTTGGGAGAGAGAACTTTATAGGGCATAAGCAATCCTACATACGATTAGAGGATAATGCCAACTCTCAATACCATGCCTATAAGAGAAGAAGGAAGTGCCAAGCTTTTTTCAGAAAAGGATTGATTTATGGCTAAAAGTATGTAGTTATATAGTATATTCGTCTAAACAGTAATGCCTTCCCGTTGTGTAAAGATAAAGGCCTCTTCCATTGCTCATTTTGGGCAATGGACTGGTTAAATTTCCTTTCCTCCATCCATCTTTGGCATGAGTCTCAAAATCACCGTTATCGGCGCCGGTTCGGTTGTCTTTGCAAAAAATTTGCTCGGAGACGTGCTCCAATTCCCGGAGTTATCCCATGCCACGATCTGTCTGATGGACATCGATCCGGCACGGCTGAAGGTTGCCACCATAATGGCACAGAGGATGGCGGCAAAACTGGGTGTCACGGCGAAAATCGAGGCGACGCTCGATCAACGGCAGGCGATCAAAGGCGCCCGCTACGTGATCTGCACGATCCAGGTCGGAGGGTATCGTCCCTCGACCGTGATCGATTTTGAGATCCCGAAAAAATACGGCTTGCGGCAGACGATTGCCGACACGCTTGGGGTGGGAGGAATCTTTAGAGGTCTTCGCACGATTCCTGTCATGACTAGGATTGCGGAAGATATTGCAGCGGTCGGTGCGCCGGGATGTCTTCTCCTCAATTATACAAATCCGATGGCCATGTGCTGCTGGGGAGTGGCCCGGGCGGTGGGTATTCCACACGTCGGGCTTTGCCACTCTGTGCAAAGCACGTCATCGCAACTAGCAGGCTATCTCGGCCTCTCCTACGATAAGGTGACTTATCTCGTTGCGGGGATTAACCACATGGCCTTTTTTCTGCGGTTCGAATACGCCGGGCAGGACGCCTATCCGCTGCTCTTCAGGAAATTGGAAGACCCGACGTTCACCCATGATCGAGTGCGCTTCGAGATGATGCGACGCTCGGGTTATTTCGTCACCGAGTCGAGTGAGCACCAGAGCGAATATCTTCCCTATTTCATCCCTCACGGTGAGGAGATTATCTCGAAATTCGACATTCCGCTCGACGAGTATTTGCGGCGATGTGAAGGGGTGATCACGACATGGAAAGCGACAGAGGCTCAGTTGCTGGGCAACAACGGAGAAATCGAAGTCGGCCCGCAGACGCACGAGTATGGCTCCTTTATTATCCACTCGAGCGAAACGGGCGTGTCTCGGACGATCTATGGAAATGTCCCCAACACGGGGCTCATTACGAACCTGCCCTCCGGTTGTTGTGTGGAGGTTCCATGTCTCATCGATTCCCGGGGTTTGCAGCCGATCCATGTGGGAGCTTTGCCGCCTCAGCTTGCGATGTTGTGCCAAAGCAACATCTCAACACAGGCTCTTACTGTTGAAGCCGCTCTCACACGAAAACGGGAGCACATTTACCATGCGGTCATGTCTGATCCGAATACCGCAGCCACGCTGACGCTCGACAGTATTTGGGCCATGTGCGACGAAATGATCGAGGCCCATCAAAAAATTGGCTTTCTCGGGGCATTCGCGCCGACAGTCCAGGGAACCGGGCGTTCCTTCGCCGGAACCGGAGATCGGGTCATTGTCGAGATTGCTTATGCCGACAACGGAAATGGCTTCGTGGCGAAAGTGTCGAACGGAAGATCTGCTTCCATGGCGTTAAGTCTCACAGTTACACTCCGTTCCTGGGAGGGCAAAGTCCTTGCCCAAGAATCACTCCGCGTGCGGACTGCCGCTGGAAAAACGACAAGCGAACCCATTTCACTCCAGGTACCTTCCGCCGTTTACAAAGGGTTTCGGGTAACGGCAGAGGGTTCTCTTGACGAGGTACTGCTCGTCAACCTCGAGGTGGCTCCGCGAAAAGTTCTCCACGCAGGGGGAAAGAAACCTGCGCTGGAGATTTCCCTCGCGGGTACGCCTGCGGTGAAGGGATGGATCGATGGAATTGGTGCGAATCTCCAGCTTCGCTTCGAAGTCGATGACTCGAAGATCACGCTCCATGAACTTCCCTGGAACGGATCGTCACTTGAGCTCTTCTTTGCGCCTGAAAACTCGGGCGCAGCTCTTCAAACAATCCTGGCTGCCGGTAAAGGAAAGGAGAGGCCAAGATTTGTCTATAGCTACGTCAAGCCGATTCCCGGAGCCCGTCTGCGTCAAAGTGCGAACCGCTCCGGCTACGAAATCGAAGCGATGGTTCCCAAGGCAAGCCTGGGATTGCCACCAGATGCACAGGCTTTCCTTCTCGACTGCTACGTCAATCTTTCCGCGTTGGGTGATGCTCATGGCGGGGGGCGGGCAAGTTTAAGCGGTTCTTTTGAGGCCCACCGTGGCGCGGCCTTTTATTCCAGAGTCGAGCTATCCCCTATTTCAAAACGCACCAAATAGAAAATCCATGAGTTATTCCACAAATTTCCACGCGGGCTGGCCCAAAATCTTTACCAGGTTCGCGGCGGATAGGGTTATGACGTTGATGTTGGTCTTGATCGTGACCGCGCAAGGCCTTGCTTCACCCGCAGATTCGACAAAAAAATCATTGCTCGAGCCAGCCGACGGGGGGGTTGCTATTTTTCCTCCTAACCAGGAAGAGAAGTGGGTGTTGAAACTAGCCCCTGGTAGCCCGGATCGCTCCTCGGCTGCTGCGATTCAATGGACACTCCGCTATTGGGATGAGACGGAGACCAAAGGGGAGATCTCCATTGTAAAGCCGTCCACGCCAACTCAAAATCCAACATCTGCCGCCCAACCAGCCGCACCCAATCCTCCGCCCGACGCCGGAGGAAACGAGCCGCTCGCCTTTGCCTTTACACCGACAAAGCTCGGTTGGGCGCGGCTCACGGCACGGCTTGTCGATGCAAAAGGCGAAACGCTTTTCTCTGAGGAAACTACACTCGCGGTGGGTGCGCCTGACCAGGGCAGGGAAAGGGCCTTCCACTACGGCTTCTGCGCCCATTCCGACTGGGTTAAGGACGATGAATACAGGCTATCGATGGAGGTTATGGCCGCCTCGGGTATCGACATTCTTCGCGATGGACCGGAATGGGGCTCCGTCGAGCCGGTGGAAGGGAAGTGGATCTTTGATAAAATGGATCGACTCGTCAATGACGCGGGAAAGCACGGCATCGAAATCCAGCCCTTATTGGGTTTTACGGCTGAGTGGGCGAGTACGGGCGACCCGAATTCCAAGAATTGGCATGATCGGGTAAACAAGATGCCTCGGCTCGATCCTTGGCTCGCCTATGTCAATACCATGGTAAAACGGTATGGAGATCGGATTCATTACTGGGAGGTGTGGAATGAACCCGATCACGTCTTCTGGCTCGATACTCCGGAAAATTACCTTCTGCTTTTCAACAAGACCGCCGCGGCAATCAAGCAGGCAAGCCCTTCGGCCAAAGTGCTAAATGGGGGACTGACCTTTCTTGAAAGCGAGCAGGACGATGCGGTCCGAAAAAAACTCTTCACCGAAGGTGACAAGGCAAATTGGGACATCTTCGCCTACCATAATTACATGACTCTTGAACAGCTCCTGGAAAGAGCCAAGGAGGTCGATGCGGCGCTCAAGGGTACGGGATTGGAAAATATGCCCCGCTGGTTGAATGAGAGCGGCGCCCACACCCTTGTTCCCGATGGCGAACGGGCACAACTTCTCCAGCTCATCAAAAAAATATCCATCTCGCCCTCACTCGGACTCGATGCTTTTTTTTGGTATGATCTTCGGGACGATGGCATCGATGCGAGCACCACGGAGCATCGGCTGGGCGTCGTTGACTACTACTATCGTCCTCGCCCCGCTTACGCCGCCTATCAGAATCTGATTCGGGAGCTGGCATCGCGTCGCTATTTTCCGCCCACCAATGCTTCCGCAAAGCCTATCTCGAGTGTCGATGGCGTGTGGCTCGTGGGTTATGCCGGGAACGCAGGAGGAGAGCATCGGCTCGTGGCATGGCGGGAGGGAAAAGTTTCCTCTCCCGCAGTGCTCAGTTGGCCCGAAGGAACGGAGATCAAGGGCATCGACGATGCCATGGGCAATCCGGTTGAGCTTTCCCGTATCGGAAAATACGCTGTGGTGACGTTGGGCGAGGAACCCGTCTACATCTCCTTCACCGGCAATGCGGTTTATCCCAAGGTGGATTCCCTCCTGCACTTCCCTTCCGTCCTCGCCGCTCTTCCCGGCCTGACTGATTCCCTCACCATCGGCGTCCACAATCCGATGAGTGATCTGCTCCAGATTTCCCTCAAGGGCTCCCTCTCGGAAGGCGGAAAGACCTTGTTCGACCAGGCTTTTAAGCTCGCGCCTGGCGAGGACAAAGAAGTAACGACAAACGTTTCGTGGCCGCAGGATGTAACCGCCTCCGGTAAAATCAACCTTGAAGTCGACTTTCCTTCCGTCGGCAATCATTTCCATGCTTTTCTTCCTTACCAAGCGGCTCGAATGATTCACCGCGCCCCAACTACTGCTCAGATGGATGGAGAGACGGAACCTCAGGTGGTCCTGAACCAGCGAGAAAATATCGTCAGCCTTTCCGAAGGACTGGCCCAAGCCGATCGCGATTGGAAAGGCTCCGGGGATCTTTCCGCCTCCGCTTCTTTTTCCTACGACGATACCGCGCTTCATATCCTGATCGACGTTCAGGACGATGTTCATTTCCAAGAGGGTAATCCCATCAAGTTGTGGCAAGGCGACAGCGTCCAACTCGCTATCAAGCTGGATGACGCCGATATCGACTATTTCCAGGCCACCATCGCTCTTGGTCCCAAACAAACCCCGGTCACGTGGGTGGATAAAGTTCCCTCCGCCGGTCACATCACGCTTGGAGCCCTTCCGCTCGGGGTGGCCCGTTCCGTCGAGCGCGAGGGAACGCACACCATCTATAAGATAGATCTCCCTTGGGCAAGTTTGAGCTCCAACGGGATTCCGAAGAACCCTTTTCGCATGAGCTTTCTCATCAATGACAATGATGGAACGGGCCGCAAACAGTGGATCGAGCTCTCCCCCGGCATCGGGAAACTGCAGGATCCTTCTCTCTTCCCCCTCTTCCTCTGCAAATGATATTTTCGGTTACTGACTGTTACCAGGAAAAGCGCCCATAGCGGTCGCAAAGATTCTTGAAACCATGTCGATTACTCCTCCACCTGTGGCAGAGCGAAACGTTTGGCCTTCTGCGGTTTTTGGGAAACGGCGAAGAAGGGTGCAAGGCGTTGCTCTGCTCGCGACGCTGGCGGTTCTGGCGCTGTTAACCATCATGGTTATCTCCTTCGTTTCGTTGGCATCCGGGGATCGGAGTGCCACTCAGAGCTACACCCAGTCTCTGCGCGCCGATCAGATTGCACTCAGTGGCTTGGATCAGGTCGTTTCCCAGATTCAGACTGAAGTTACCGATGCACAAAAAAGCACGACCAGTGGGAGCAGCCCAACTTACTATGTTCCCCTCTACTCTACAAACGCCGTGCCCGAGCGAATGGTCAGCAGCAGCATGGCCCCCATCATCACCGAAAGCGGTTTGCCCGTGTACAACAGCGCTGCCGTCACCAACTATGCTTCCATCGGAAATCTGACCACGACCACCTCGCTTAACAACCGGAGCGTCGGTCTTGCCCGTTGGAACAAAACGCAGTTCCTGCCCGCGTCTGTGGCCAACTCCTTTCCCATACCGAGTTGGGTCATCGTCACTCGTAATGGCCCCGGAAGTTTTACGGGGCAAAATCCCATCACTGCCAACCTGATTATGTCGAGTTTCACCAACATGAACGGTGTCCTTGGCCGTTATGCCTATGTGATCTACGATACTAGTGGGCTTATCGATATTAATTCCGCCGGATATCCAAGTTCAGCGGCAAGCACAGCATCGACGAAAGGAGTTATCCCATGGGCCGACCTGACCCAGTTGAGCGGCACCATTTCCCAGTCCGATGTAGACAACCTGGTGAAATGGCGCAATGCGGCCAACGCCGCCACATACCCCAACTATGTCACCAATACTTGGTCGACGAATGGCTTTATGCGGGTGGCCCCTGGTGATACGACATTTCTTACCCGCCAGGAATTGATCAAGTACGCCCAGACGCAAAACACGGACCTAACCGACGCGCTGCCCTATCTGACTACTTTCAGCCGGGAGGTTAATGGGCCGACGTGGTTCCCGACAACGCCCACGGGCAGTTCCATCAATTACACCTCGCTTCGCTATACGCCCAACACCACCAATCCAGCCATCTTTAATCCGCGGGTCGTCAATGGCGGGTGGACGCGGGACAATGGGGCGACGGCGATTACGGGTGAACCTCTGGTCAAATACCGCTTTCCGCTCGACAAACTGGCGCTTTTGGAAAAACAGGGAACCATTGGACTTTCGACCCAGGATACGTCTGATATCCTCAAGTACTTTGGCCTCGCGCTAGTCAGTAGTGATTCGAAAGGCCTCTACCGGCATTGGATCTACACCAATCCGGCGGGAGGCAGTGGGAGCGTCTCTAAAATTCTTACACTTGACCAAGTTGCGTCAAAGAACCGCGAGCCCGATTTCTTTGAGCTGCTTCAGGCGGGGATTCTTTCCGGTTCTCTTGGCAAATCGGGCCGGGCCGATAACACGGCCGTCGGCATGTGGCCTGCAAACTATGGTCCGGTGAACCCATTAAACGACACAGACACAAGAGCCGATTATCAAATTATCCGGATAGGCGCGAACATCATCGATCAGTGGGACGCCGACAGTTGCCCGACGACGATTACTTATGACAACGAGGACTTCTATGGCATCGAGGATCTGCCCTACATCAACAAAATATTTGTCCGGGCAAATGGGAGCGGCGGTGCATGGTGGTCTGGGATTCCCACCACGCCATACGATTACTATCTCTATTTTGAATTATGGAATCCCCATCAGCAGAATGGAACCTATCCAAACTACCCGACCCAATTTCAAATTGAACCTCTGCCGGGGACCGGCTCACCTCCCAAGCAAGACTACTACACCCTCGGCGTATTCAGTTATGTAGCATCGGCTGCGAACTGGTGGTATTACAATCCGGGAACCAGTTCCTGGACGACAAATCCCCAGTATACGACCTTTTCGTCGTTAACAGGAGGTGGAGGTATTTCGTTTACCGCTGGAGCTTCCAGCTACCGGGCGCCTGCCGTTATTCCCGGCACTTCGGCGGCCTGGGCAGGGGGGCCAAGCTACTCCGTTTTGCACCTGGGCACGGTACCCGCCTTCCCGGTCGGGAAGAGCTCTAATAATGGGGTGTCATGGCCGTGGCCCAATGCCAATACGACACCTAGCACTTTGACCTCGCCAGGAACATTTTTACAGGACTCTGCAGAACTCATCATCAATGCCGCCTTTCAGCTTCAGTATCAAGACGCCAGCGGCTGGCACACTTATGCAACCTTTGAAGGCCTGGCGGATCCTAATCTCCCTAACGGCTATCTGGATAACGTTGGGCTTATTCCGCAAGTGCCCAGCGACCCGACCAACGTCGGTTCGCTTCCCAAAAGCGACCCCCGCACCTTCCGTTTTGGACCGGGGGAGAGTTTTCCCTCCTATACCGGCGCTCCCGGCATCATTTCAGAGGGCAACACCTTGACGCCCACGGCAAGCACGCTTTTTAGCCCCGTGTGGGGAAACCTGGCGCCGTTTTTGGGAAGGATTGGCAATTCCTATACCAACCCGGTTCGGATCGATATGTGGTCCGCCAACGACCCGAGCGTGACACCTGCTGGATCCTCCTGGCCCACGGGTTCAAGCTACACCGACCCAGACGGAGTACAGCGCTTCGGTGATGCCCGCTATGCCTATTCAGGCAATAGCCCGTACTATACGGCTGGCAACGCCCATCCCCTCGTCTTGAATCGCCCGTTTACTTCGATCGGCGATCTCGGCTTCGTCTATCGTGACATGCCATGGAAAACACTCGATCTTTTCTCGCCGAACAGCGCCGATGCCGGTCTGCTGGATCTTTTTACCCTGACGGATGGCCCCATCATCGCCGGGCGCGTCAATCCGAACACGGCTCCTGTGCCTGTTCTTCAGTCTCTTCTCTCCGGTGAATTTGCGAATGTTTCCGGGGCGAATACCAACCTCACGTCAAGCGCCGCCTCAAGCGTTGCCGCGGCTCTTTCCGCGAACGTGGGCACAACACCTTTCGTCAATCGGGCATCGCTTGTCTCGGGGTTTATGACCAACAGCGCCGTGAATTCCTTTTCAACGATCAAACCCGAGCGCGAGGCTGTGGTGCGCGCCCTGGCCGAATCAGCCAATACCCGCACTTGGAACTTTCTCATCGATATCATCGCCCAGTCGGGAGGTTATCCCAAGTCGGCAGCCTCGCTTGACAATTTTCTCGTTACAGGAGAACACCGATATTGGCTCCATATCGCTATCGATCGTTACACAGGGCAAGTTGTGGACAAGCAATTGGAAATCGTTAACGAATGAACCCAGCTTTGCCATGCCAGGGCCCTATCCCCCCGCGAATAGCATAGCCAGTAAATCTTAAGCTTTCGGTGTGGTCGACGGTAAACTCGCTCTAAAAATTGCCGCCATAGTTACGATACCTTCAGCGGCTGCAACCTGCGACCACGCCAGCAACGATCATCCCCGCGAAATGATTACTTGGAAGCCGGTTGTGTACGGGCAAGACCTGGTGATTGGCACTGCGGAGGAGCCCTTAATCGCAACGTGATTTAGCGGCGCCAACGATCCCTTGGACGATGACCCGACGGCGAGCGGTATCAGCACCAAGGGTAATCCCGACTTCCTGGGCTGCGCACTGCCTATTCCGACGTGCGCGGCCTTCGGCGTACTTTTGATTTGGTGCTGACTTGGTGATTATCTCCCTCTAGGTTGCCCCGTCGCGATGAGATTCCCCGCCTACCTTTTGATTCTGGCCCTTGTGGTTTTTGAGCCGGCATCCGCATGGGGCGCGCCCTCGGTTGGACGGCACTTGATCGAAAGCATGATGCTTAAAGCGCGATTGGCTGAAAACGCCCCGGTCGCTCCTGGGACGCCACCGGTTCCTTCGGCGCCAACCGTAACGTCCGAACCCGATAATGGTCTTGCCGCTGCCAATAAGATCAAAAACCTCATGCGAGACCATCAGATGGATCAGGCTCTTGCGGCCGCTCAGGAGGAAACGCAAAATCATCCCGACGTTGCCTTGGCTTGGTACTCTCTCGGCGACGTTCTTTTTGCCATGCACCGTCCGAAGGATGCCATTCCCCCCCTGCAGAAAGCAGAGGCGCTCAATCCCCGGATCGGGCCGACGCTGTTCGATCTCGGGCGCTGTCTGGCTCTTCAGGGCCAGTTCGATCAGGCCATTGACGCTTTGACCCGGGCGGCCGATCAAATGCCGGATGTTCTGAGCGTCTGGACGGCGCTTGTTCAATGCTTATCGGACAAGCACGATCCCATTGAAGCGGAACGCACGATTCAAGGTTTGTTGAAGGTACACCCCACGTCGGCCTATGGCTGGTATGCGTTGAGTTCGATCCAAATATACGAACAACTTCCGGCGAGTGCCATAAACTCGTTGCAAAAAGCGGTCGCCCTGAAGCCCGACTTCCCGGAAGGCTGGAATGAACTGGGTCGCGTTTACGCGAAATCGCAACAGATGGACAAGGCGGTCGACTGCCTCGCGCGCGCTGCGGCGCTGCGTCCAAACTACGATGAGGCTTTGAACAATCTGGGCTACTCCTATTTCATCATGGGGCAGACTGACAAAGCCATTGAGACTTTGAAACTTGCGCTCCAGGCGAATCCCAAACATCGGAGAGCCCTGCACAACCTCACCAGCGCCTACGCCAAAGAACAACAATGGGCACTCGCAAAGGAGACGTGCCAGAGGCTGGCCCAGATCAATCCTCAAGAGGCGGCTGAGTTGAGCCGAAATTTTCCAGCCTTCGACGCACCTGCGGCCCCTCCTGTTCAGGTCGCGACGCCGACGCCCGGCTTCACCGTAACGGTGGCTTCTCCGTTGGCTTCGGAGGCTCCTTCGTCGGCGCCGCCCTCGCAAGGTCGATCCATCTACCCATCTCCGGGTTCTTCTCTTGGACAAACAGTTACTCAGACCGCGGCAGGCTCACCTGTCCCGGGCGCTGCTCTGGTCTCCGGCCCTGTTGCCGGAGGAGCGCCTGCTGTGGTCGCGTCTGTGCCCTCGGCTCCCACGCCGGTGTCCGCTCAGATTATCCCTCCTGTTCCGCTCATTGCTTCTACGCCGCTCCAAACGGCAGCTACACCCGCCACTGCGGCACCAGCGCAAGTCTCCAGATCAACCCCGGTGAGTTACGATGTCGCGCCTCCTCCATCCTGGGTCAAGCCGCTGGATCCCGATGCGATCCCAACATCGACAACAAGCGCGGTGGACGGAGATGTGGATTATCTGTTAATCGACAACCAGCAGTTGATGGATCCGGCAGCCGTTTTTTCTCATTACACGCTGCATATGGTTAATGAAGAGGGCCTTCAAACCGGATCCGATATTCGGGCCGGGTTCGATCCCGATTATCAGACTCTCACATTACACTGGTTGAAAGTTAAGCGCGACGGCGTCTGGCAGGACCGGTTGGCCGCGGAGAACTTCCAGATTTTGAGGCGGGAAGAAAATCTCGATTCCCAAATGTTGGATGGTCGCTATTCCGTGGTTTGCCACTTGCAGGACGTTCGCGTGGGTGACTTGGTCGATTTTGCTTGCACCGTCAAAGGGGTCAATCCCGTTTTCGGTGGAAAATTTATCGATTCGTTTTTCACCGGCTTTATGAGGCCCGTGCATCTGTTCAGCAACCAGTTGGTCGCCGCGCCGAACCGGACGGTTTTTCTGAAAAGTTTTGGCGGCGCTTTGGAGCCGACCCGTACCCCGCTGCCGGACCAATCCGAGCTGATCGTCTGGAAAAAGCAGGATGTGCCCGCCACGCCGCTCGAACGGCGAACTTCGGAGTGGTATGATTCCTTGGGCTGGGTCCAGATCAGTGAATTCCACTCCTGGAAAGATGTCGCGGATTGGGGGCTTGCGACTTTTTCCCTCAGCGATCCCCCCTCTCCGGATTTAAGCAGCAAGATCGCGGAGATCGCCGCGGCCCATGGCTCCCCCGAAGATCGAGCTCTGGCGGCGATTAATTTTGTTCAAAATGACGTACGCTATCTGGGAGTGGAGATGGGCGCCAACTCGTATAAGCCGACTCCCGCTTCGCAGGTCTTCGAGCATCGCTTTGGCGACTGTAAGGATAAAACGCAGCTCTGCGTCGTCATGCTTCGAGCCCTCGGTATCGAAGCCTACCCGGCGCTAGTCAGCACAAGGAGAGGGGCGGCGGACAAGCTGCTGCCTTCTCCGCTGGCCTTCAATCACGCGATCGTTCAACTCACCCTGGACGGTCTTCCGTACTGGATCGACGTGACGAGGTCGGGGCAACGCGGACGGCTTCAGGACTTTTACGTGGATGATTTCAAGTTCGCGCTCCTCCTCAAACCCGGCGCCGATGCCCTTGTGCCCATGGCGGTCTCACCGGCCTCGTTGCCGCGGATCGCCGTTGAGGAGACTTTCACCGTCAAATCGATGACGGACCCAGTCAGTCTTATCATCCACACCATCTTCAAGGGCCGTTCCGCCGAGACGCTGCGTGCCACTTTCAATATTTCCAGCCACCAGGAAATGGAGAAAGCCTACCTCGATTACTATTCGAGAAATTATACCCAAATAAAGGTGGAGCAGCCGCTCCGCTCCCAAGACTTCCCTGATGATAACCGGTTTGAGATCTGGCAAAATTATTCCATCTCCAATTTTTGGACTCGCGACACGGCGACCGCTCCTTACAAGGCGAACTTCATGCCGTACTCCATCGGGGATCTTGTTGGGAATCCCACTCCCGCGCCCAGAACAACTCCCTACCGTCTCGATTACCCTGCGGATATTTCGGAGGATATGGAAATCCAGATGTTTCACAGATGGCATCTGGATACGACGGCGACCCGGATTGACACCCCCAGTTTCACTTTTTCCGATATCCCTTCGCTGGACGACAAGACCATCCACTTCAAATATCACTTCGAAACTCGGGCTGCGGATGTGCTTCCCGCAGGCATCGAAGACTACAACGAACAAATTAACCGGATTCGGGACCACTTGGGTCGCAGTCTCACTTATCTTCCAGGGCTGGAGGCGGATGCGCCGGGAGCTTTTCGCCCCAACTGGATGGCGTTAATGCTCATCGGTCTGGTGTTTGTCGGTACCTCTATGGGCGCTGGGGGATTTTATTTTCTTCGCCCTTCTGGTGGACGTGTGGACATGTCTCCTGGTCTTGAGCAGTACGAGGGTATCGGCGGTTGGTTGGTACTGGTCTGCATTGGATTGGCGGTCGGCGTGTTCACGGACACAAAATCAGTCATATTCAATCTCGACATCATTTCGGATTTGTCGAAGTGGAACCCGCTAACACAGCCGGGGGGACTTCGCTATGATCCGTACTGGGCTCCCTTGCTCCTTTTTGAAGCCATCTGCAGTGTCGTAACCCTCGTCTTTCTGGCCCTGGTTATTGTTCTGTTGATCCAGAAACGGTTCACCTTTCCGGGCGTTATGATTGCCTTGTTCGCCTTGAACCTGATTTACCATTCCATTGACTACGCACTGGCTTCGCAAGTCGTCGCTCTGGCAAATCTCCACAAGGGAACTCTTCCTCTCGCGATTTTCCATTTGATGGTTGGATGCGCCATTTGGATTCCCTATTTTCTTGTCTCAAAACGAGTGAAGGCCACGTTCCGCTATTGAGATGACTCCCGGCCGGATTAAGCAGTCTCGACCGATCCGGCGGAGTGCCTTCGTTAGCCGGAAGATGAGATGGGACCGCATGATGAGAAGTCTCCATCGATATGGGCCGTCGATTCTTCGTCAGGATGCTGTAGGTTACCTATACGGAAGCCATGGTTGGCTTTCTCGCCGCGATCGAGGTCTCTGCAGACATTGCTGTCCTGCGGACCCGATTCGCTCTAAGGATATATCGACGAGTGGACCCAGTCGCCCGCGTTACCAGATCAATCCCCACTTTCTTTTCAATGCGCTCAATTCGATCCGCGCCGAGATGCCACTCTCGTTGCCCGCGCCGCGCGGCGCCATGAGCCCGAGGGTACGCACGCCTTCAACTTCGTAAACCGAAAATCCACTGGCTCGAGTCGGGCTTGATTAGTGGATGTCGTCGATACTGTTCACCAGTTGAGCGACCAGCGTGTATCGAATGGGCGTGTGCCCTGGATTGGCCATATCGAGTTCCTGGCCATCCGCGCTGACCTGAAAAGTGCCCGTCTCGGTCGCGGCGGCCGGGGCAGTAGTCAGAATGGTATAGTTGTTTCCGGAAACGGTGGTCGTGGAGGTGTAGGTCACGAGGTCGCCATCCCATGGGCCATCCGCGCCGCCTGCGGTGTAGCTGCCATCGCTTTGAATCTTTTGATAGTGAATGAAGGTGTGGCCGTCCTGCCAGAAGACGCCGACCACTTCCGCGTTGCCTTGTGGGGTCGGCTTCGCGTCGATGCGTTTCCAGCTAAAGCCCAGGAAGGTGGGATTGGGGCTGGCGGGACCAAGCCTCTCCAGATCCATGAAGATAACGCTGACGGGCCACAGATTGGCGGAGTCGGAATTGTATTTCGCGTTCAGGTTGGTGTAGAAAAACGCCGCTGTGTGCTGTTGAGTGCTGGCGGAGGCGAGCGCCGCGGCAAGAGCTTGTTTGTTAGCCTCGGAGGCACTCACCCAGTCATTGCCGGTTGATCCGACCCACCACGGGCTGGGAAGATGGAGGCTGCTTATCATGGTAGCGTCATTCTCCGTACCGGGCGGAAGCGGAGCAGCAGCCGGAGTTGGAGAAGTCGCCGGAGCCGGTGAAGCCGCCGGCGCGGAAGCGGTTTGCGCGGCGGGGTGCGTCTTGAGCCATTGTCCAACCACCATGATAAAGATGAATGCAAGCCAGAGCACCGCGAGCGCGGAATTGACCAGCCAGAAGACGATTCCGGGCCGGGGCCTCTTCCGGTAGAAGAAAAAGAGGCCGACGAAGTAAACGGGAGCGCCGAACAAAAAGGCGAGAAGAAGCAAGCCGAAGATGACCGTCATGGGAATCTCCTGTTCAAGGTTGGGCTGAATCCACCGGGCGGTTGATACTCTCGACCAGACATCGGTTTGTCAAGGGACGCAGGCGCCGGTGAATCGTTGGTTCGTGATGAGGCCAGAACCGGGGGGATAGCCGGTATCTTCCCTGCATGGTCGTATCTCCAATGCTCTCGAGCATGGAGGATCACGACTGCGACGGTTAGCGAGCTCTGGGAGAGTTTCGGAAGGGTTCTGCCGAATACTGCCCGAGTCGCTAAAGTGGTCGCAAATCTGGTCGCATTGCGACCAAAAACGAGCCCACCGGGAGCAGTTCCACTTTGCCTTAAACGACTTGCAAAATGGCTCCGGAGGTAGGGCTCGCCTTCCTCCGGATGTTTTCTTCCCCTAGCCGTGGTCACGGGGGCTTCGTGTTCGACCGACTGTTCCAGCCGTTGCTGCTCAGCCATGCCTACAAAGATAAGAACCGTCAGGAAGCCGCGATCCGCGCCAGCTCACTCGATTGGGTCATCGTCCGGCCCGCTAGGCTTACCAATGATACAGCTTGTGGGAGAGTCAGGGCCGTCACCGATCTCGAAGGGGTCAACGGCGGCAAGATTGCCCGCGCCGATGTCGCTCGGTTCGTCGTGGAGCAACTGACGACCGACGCTTGGTTGAGGCGAACACCGGTTCTCTTGTGGTGAAAGGAACAGAAAACCCTCGTGTAACGCACGAGCCGCAGGCCATCACATCGCATACAAGAGCCATGTCATTGCAGAGCGATTAAGCCATTTTGAGTAACAAGAAAGGGATCTCTTTTATATGAAAGATAAGCACTCAATAGACAAACCCGCAGCGGGTCGAGCAACTCAAATAGCCACGATAGTAATAACCGCCCTTCTCGCCTTCACCTGGGTGTACTTTGGAATATTATATCTAGTCAGCGATCCTGGCGAATGCAGGATCGTCAATCAAGAACTCGGATACCCGCTATATATTATTCCTCTGATTGGCCTGACCCACATCCTTGGTGGCGTGGGTCTTCTGATTCCGAGTGTGCCTCGATTGACTGAGTGGATTTATGCCGGTCTTACGTTTGATCTTTTACTTGCGTCCTATTCACACGTGAGCGCCAGTGGCAGCCCTTGGCATGCAATTGATCCGGCCCTCGTCATGGCTTTCCTTTTGGCTTCGTATGTTTTGAGACGCTGCATCCACGCAAACAGGTGGTCGATATAAAGATCACGCCCGGCGGAAAGCCCATTTTCTCAGGCACCTCCCTGACGGCGGCCAGTTCCTGATATCATGGGCAATCATCCTGGCCGCACGGGCACGTTGCGCCCAAGCATAGCGATAGGAGTGAAGCACGCGGCCCTTGATATTAAGGGTTCGACAGCGTTGCCGAAACTCCGCTGAACGGTGCCTGGGCAATTGGAGACGGATCTTCAAGAAGTATTCCTCCTGCTGCAACTGGTCGAGAAGCGCTTGGAGTCGCGCTCCAATGCACAGACAGGAGGTACATCGGCAGCCGATCTTCTCAGCAGGTCGATCAGCTCAGCCAGAAGAGGGCCTTGAGGAGCACGCTGCCATGGTTACCTTGGGTTTGATGAAGCAATCCTCTTTCAAAAGATTATCAAAGCCATTATTCGCTGGCGCAGTCGTACTCGGAGAGGCGGTGGCGACGCAGGCATATCCATCGTGCCACTTACACGGGCGCGTCCTAATTAGTGGCCATCCGCCGATGTGCTCCGTCAGCGTTTCGGCTTTCGCGTGGCCGAGGCCTCGTTTGCCTTGAGCTTATCCTCTTTGGCGTAGGCTTGGAGTATTTCCATTATCATCGATCCGAAGCGCTTCTGAAGATCTTCGCAACGGGCGAAATTGAGCAGCTCAACGCCCTTACGCTCGCTGCGAATTAATCCCGCCTCACGCAGAATTTTGAAGTGTTGCGACAGTGTCGATTTGGGAAGAGGTCCGCTTTTCGCATTTAGAAAGGCTGAGCAATTCATCGAGCAGGTGACCTTCGCCAACTCACTGAAGATTCGGACGCGAACCGGATCCGATAAGGCACACAGAATGCCCTGCACAGTGATTTGGTTTACGGATGGATGATACAGCGGTTTCAAGAGCGAAAACATATCATGCCTTGACAGGCTTTGTCCATTAGTTCAATAATACGGAACAATAGAAGCATGCGACTCGCATTGCTTCTCGGACACAGGGGGGGGGGGGGGGGGGGGGGGGGGGGGGGGGGG
>JAMFSY010000160.1 GCA_026225555.1 Methylacidiphilales bacterium | reverse complement strand
TGGCCGCGCGCTCGAAGTAATCGGCCAGCGCGGCGTCCGAGGCGAGTACGCCCGCCTGGTAGACGCTGACGCCGAAGGCCTGCGTGAGCCGCACTTTCTTCGCCGAGGGCAGCTCGGGCATGCGGGCGCGAGCCTGCAAATAAAGGCCGTGATCGGTGCGGAGCGGCTGGATATCGGGGTCGGGGAAGTAGCGGTAATCGTGCGCCTTTTCCTTGGTACGCATCAGCGTGGTCTCGCCGAGATCGTCATCCCAGCGGCGGGTCTGCTGCTCGATCTTGCCGCCGTTCGTGACGACCTCGATCTGGCGCGCGATCTCATATTTCAGCGCGCGGCGCACGCCGCTGATGCTGTTGAGATTCTTGAGCTCGCACTTGGTGCCGAATTCCTGCTGGCCGCGCGGGCGGATGGAGATGTTCACGTCGCAACGCATCTGCCCTTTTTCCATGTCGGCATCGCTCACGCCGCCGTAGACCAAAATCTGCTTCAGCGCGGAGAGATAGGCGAAGGCTTCCTCGGGTGAGGACATGTCGGCCTCGCTGACGATTTCCATCAGCGGCGTTCCGGCGCGGTTGAAATCGATGCCGCTGGTGCCGTCGTCGTTGTGGAAGGACTTGGCGACGTCTTCCTCAAGGTGAATGCGCACGAGCCGGATGGGCTTGTCCGCGATGGTGGCGGGGTCTTTCTGCGCGTCCTTCGGGTAAGAAAGCAGATCGAGTGTGACCGTGCCGCCGAGGCAAAGGGGCTCGTCGTACTGCGAGATCTGGTAGTTCTTCGGCATGTCCGGATAGAAATAATTTTTCCGATCGAACTTGCAGCGCTCGGCGATCTTGCAACCGAGCATTTCGCCGGTGAGGAGCGTCTTGATGATCGCCTCTTCATTCGGCACCGGCAGCACGCCCGGCATGCCGAGGCAGACGGGACAGACATGTGAATTGGACGGGCCTCCAAATTCGTTTTTGCAGCCGCAGAACATCTTCGTGTTCGTCTTGAGCTGGCAGTGGACTTCAAGGCCGATGACGACTTCGTAATCGGCGGCGGTGGATGTTATAAGCATTGGGCGTTGGGTTGAAATATCAGAATCTATCTTATCAGATACCTCGGTGCTCTGATCAAGATAACCTTTTCTTTTTAGGCCTTCGGCTAGTTGTTTGAATTCGTTGACGGTAGAGGATGAAAGACGATTTCCAAGCTCTGGAAACCTCGCGATCGTTTCAAGCGTGCAGAGAGCTAGATGTCTGGATGCATTGAAAAGCGCAAGGCAGACGACTCCCGAGATAAATTTTTCGTGCTCCTCGGGGTCATCATAAAATGAAACTACAAACGCAGAAGAATGCACAGCCGCATTGCCCAAATCATAGTAGTGTTTTCGCTCGTACGGATCGAGTCGATTATCCAAGACTTTATTCCAATCCGATCTTATCACATCATCTTTTGTTTCGCCCGAAAGCACAGTCGCCTGCATCTTGGTATCAAGGTTAGTGAAGGCCTCCCAATTCTCGACTCCCGCAGCCACCAGTTCCGCTTTTCGTTTGTCGATAAGTCCTTGAATGTGGGCAAGACTGGCCAGGCGTTCTTGGTTATTGGAGGCGTGAGGCGCGATAGTAAGATGCAACTTCTTGTATTTGACGGCACCCACTAGTGAAAAGTATAAAGTCCGAAGCTTCAGTTCAGATTCTTCGTTCGGAGATAGCGCCAAATAGTTGAGCTTGTCAGACAGTTCTATCAACACTCTCGAAAGGGCGAGAATCGATTGCGAGTTCTCGCTAATTGCCTTCAACTCAACCTTGGAGGCTATCTTCGTAAGCTTGGTTAACGACTGAGCTACATTTATCAGTCGCCTCTGCAACCTTCCAGCAGCCTTATGGCGGAAAGACGAGCGTAATTGGGGGCCATCTATGAGGGTCTCGAAGACGGGATCCAACGTGTTGTCGAATATCTGCGCGTACTTCATAAGTTCCGCGTGGATCTCATCGAGCGTCTGCCCGTTCTCCGAATCGCCGGTTGTCTTCAAATCGGCGGTTTCTCCTTATGCCAAGGCGTTGCCTGCTCATAGGTATGCGCCACGCGCAGCATTGTTTCCTCGCCCCACTTCGGCCCGATGATTTGCAAGCCGATGGGTAGTTTGTTCGACGTGAAGCCGCACGGGATCGACACGCCGCAAATCCCCGCCAGGTTCACCGCGATGGTGAAGATATCGGCGAGATACATCTGCAGCGGGTCCTGCGTGCGCTCGCCGATCTTGAAGGCGGGTGTGGGCGAGGTGGGCGTGAGCAGGGCATCGCACTTTTCGAAGGCGAGGCGGAAATCCTCCGCGATCATGTGCCGGACTTTCTGCGCGCGATTGTAATAGGCGTCGTAGTAACCAGAGCTAAGCACGTAGGTGCCGAGGATGATGCGGCGCTTCACTTCCGCGCCGAAACCTTCCGCGCGGGTGCGACCGTACATGTCGAGGATGTCCTTGGGATTCTGCGCCCGCTTGCCGTAACGCACGCCGTCAAAGCGCGCGAGGTTTGCGGAGCATTCCGCCGTGGCGATGATGTAGTAGACCGCGACGGCGTACTGCGTGTGCGGCAGCGAGACTTCGACGATTTCCGCGCCCTGGCGCTTGTATTCCTCGATGGCGGCGCGCACGGCTTTTTCCACTTCAGAGTCGATACCTTCGATGAAATATTCCTTCGGCACGCCGAGCTTGAGGCCCTTCACGCCCTGGCCGAGCGAGGCGGTATATTTGGGCACGGGCCGGTCGATGCTCGTGTTGTCGCGCGGATCGTGGCCCGAGATGATCTCGAGCAGGAGCGCGGCTTCCTCCGTCGTCTTGGTAAACGTGCCGATCTGATCCAGGCTCGAGGCGAAGGCGACCATGCCATAGCGCGAGATGCGGCCATAGGTCGGCTTAAGTCCTACGCAGCTACACAGCGCGGCAGGCTGGCGGATGGAACCGCCGGTATCGGTGCCCAGCGCGGCGAAGGCTTCGTGCCCGCCGACCGCCGCGGCCGAGCCGCCGCTGCTGCCGCCGGGAATGCGATCGAGGTCCCACGGATTGCGCGTGATGCCCCAGGATGAGTTCTCGGTGGAGGAACCCATGGCGAATTCATCCATGTTGGTGCGGCCAAAAAGCACGGCGCCCGCTTCGCGCAATTTCGTAATCACGGTCGCGTCGTAGGGCGCGGTATAGCCCTGCAAAATTTTCGAGGCGCAGGTGCAGGGATCGCCTTCGACGTTGATGACATCCTTGATCGCGATGGGCACGCCGCCGAGCGGCAGCGCGGTGTTCGCAGTATCGGCGGCGGCGCGGGCCTTGTCCGCATCGAGGTGCAGATAGGCCTTGAGCTTGGGATCGACCGCTTCCACGCGGGCGGCGAGCTGGTCGATAATTTCGCGGGAGCGTAGTTCGCCGCTCTGTAGTTTCTGGCGAAGTTCGGGGATGGTGAGGCTGGTGAGTTCCATGGAGAAAGTGGGGCTAATAATCTGTCATCCTGAGCTTGTCGAAGGATCAGTTCGGTTCCGAGCAGGCGGAACTGATCCTTCGACAAGCTCAGGATGACGGAGCTTTTTTTACTCGATCATCCGGGGGACGACGAAAAGGTTGTTTTCCTGCTTGGGCGCGTTGGCCAGGGCGCGCTCGACCGACAGGCTGGGCTGCACCTCATCGGTGCGCAAGCGGTTCTTCAACTCGGCATCGCCGAGGAGCGAGACGTGCGACACATCGACCTCCGTGAGCTGGCTCACGTAGCCGAGCACATCGGCCAGTTGCTTTTGGAATGTGGCAATTTCATCGGGCGAAAGGCGGAGTCGCGCAAGGTCGGCGACATAGGTAACGTCGATGCTTTCGGAAGAGGGAACGGGGTCGGCCATAAACCATCCATGCTCTTCCGTTCGAGAAAAAGGGACAAGCTTTTTTGCTCCCGGAAAAGACGGTTGGGCAAAAATCGGGGCAGCCCCGGAGAAAACACGCGGGCGGTCGGCGCTTGCCTCCCTTGCGCTCAAGTCCACCATATCGGAACATGCAAAAGTTTGAATATCGCGTCCTGAACGCCTACCTCACCGAACTGGAGTCGCTGATCAACCAGGCGGCGCGGGAGGGGTTCGAGGTCGATCATTACTCCATTGCGCCGGCCGCGGATGGCTATCTCGCCTCCGCCATCATGAAGAAGCCGGTGGTGATTCAGGATACGGCGGGAAGATCTTCGGCTTGAACGGTTGATTTCTTTGATAATTCCATGGGAAACTTCATCTTCCGTCGCAGGTAAAAGTTACTTTCTCCATTTCTTTTATACTTTTCCCTTGCTCCTTCTGGTGGCTCTGCTTTAATCGACCCTCACCTTATGGAAGCAGCGCAGAAAACGGAATATACCAAGGAGTTCAAATTGCATGAGAAGGACACCGGCTCAGCCGATGTCCAGATCGCGCTCCTTACCCACCGCATTAACGACCTCACCAAGCACTTGCAAAAGTTCAAGAAGGACCATAGCTCGCGCCGTGGTTTGCTGATGATGGTGGCCCAGCGCAAAAAGCTTCAGGATTACCTGAAGAAGTCCGATTCCTCGCGCTACGATAAGGTCATTCAGAAACTAAATCTGCGTAAGTAGTTCCGCTGTCCCGCGAAGGCCCTTCCGCCTGGCGGACAGGGTTGTCCGGAAAACTTCAGAGTACAATTCATCCCGCGGCTTCCTGCCGGTGGTATGAATTGTCCTCTGCGTTTTCTTTTCCGGTGACGCGCCTGCCTGCGCTCAACCTAGGAAACCACATGTCCACCCCCACCACGGTGTCCGCCCTCTTTGGCGCGCACCCGATCATCATTGAAACCGGCAAGCTCGCGAAGCTGGCCGACGGCGCCGTTACCGTTCGTTACGGCGACACGCTCGTCATCGTCACCGCCGTCTCGGCGACCAAGATCAAGGAAGGCCAGGATTTCTTCCCGCTGACCGTCGAATACCGCGAGCGCGCGGCCGCGGTCGGCAAGATCCCCGGCGGCTACTTCAAGCGTGAAGGCCGTCCCTCCGAAAAGGAAATTCTCACCTGTCGCATGACGGATCGTCCGCTGCGCCCGCTCTTCCCCAAGGGCTACCTTTACGACACGCAGATCATCACCACCCTGCTCTCCGCCGATGGCGAGAACGATCCCGATATCCTCAGCATCAACGGCGCTTCCGCCGCGCTGATGGTTTCCGACATTCCGTTCGGCGGGCCGGTCGGCGCCGTCCGGGTTGGCCGTGTTGACGGCAAGTTCATCACGCAGCCCACGCACGCGCAGATGGAACTCAGCGACCTCGACCTGGTTTACGTCGGTTCGGAAACCGAGATCATCATGATCGAAGGTTCCGCGCAGGAATTGCCGGAAGAGGAATTCAAGGCAGCTCTCGTTTACGCGCAGAAGGAAGTGCAGATCGTCATCGACCTGCAAAAGGACCTCGCCGCGAAGACCGCCAAGAAGAAGCGCACGCTGCCCCTTTACGCCGTCAAACCCGAGCTCGTTGAACTGGCCTATGAGCTGGTTTCCAGCCGGATCGAAGACGCTATCTATCGCCCCAGCAAGGTCGAACGCTACGGTGCGGTCGGCGCGCTGAAGGACGAAGTCGCCGTGGCCATCAAGGCCAAGTATCCCGAGGCGACCAGCTTTGACATCAGCTCCGCTTTCGACCAGGTCCAGATCAAGGCGTTCCGCGCCGCGATTCTCGACAAGCAGAAGCGCAGCGACGGCCGCGCGGCCAAGGAAATTCGCCCGCTCTCCGGCGAAGTCGGCCTTCTGCCCCGCTCCCATGGTTCCTCTCTCTTCGCCCGCGGCGAAACCCAGGCGCTCTGCCTGGCGACACTCGCTCCCAGCGACGAAGCTCAGGAGCTCGATGGTTACACCGGCGGCGAAATCACCAAGCGTTTCATCCTTCATTATAACTTCCCGCCCTTCTCGGTCGGTGAGACCGGTCGCGTGGGCGGCCTGAATCGCCGCGAAATCGGCCACGGCGCACTCGCCGAGCGTTCGCTCCGGGCCGTCATTCCCGAGGAGAACGACTTCCCCTACGCCATTCGCGTTTCGTCTGAAGTCATGGAATCGAACGGTTCCACGTCGATGGCTTCCGTCTGCGGCGGCTGTCTCGCCCTTATGGACGCGGGCGTGCCGATCCACACGCCGGTTGCCGGCATCTCGGTCGGTCTCGTGACCGATTATGATGACCAGGACAACCTGAAGCGTTATCTTCTGCTCGACGATATTCTCGGCTCCGAGGATCATTACGGCGACATGGATTTCAAATTGTGCGGCACCAAGGACGGCGTGACGGGCTTCCAGCTCGATCTCAAGCTGGCCGGCATTCCGCTCGACATCATGAACCTCGCCATCGATCAGGCCAAGGCCTCGCGCACCGCGATTCTCGGCTTCATGGAAACGGTCATCAACTCGCCGCGCACCTCGCTCTCCGAGTTCGCCCCGCGCATCGAGACGATCCAGATCAACCCGGAGAAGATCGGCCTCGTCATCGGACCTGGCGGCAAGAACATCAAGAGCATCGTCGCCGAGACCGGCGCCGAGATTAACATCGAGGACGATGGCCGCGTGAAGATCTACTCCACCAACGGCGACGCCATGGAACGCGCCAAGGAAATCATCCTCGGCATGGTCGGCGACATCGAAGTCGGCAAGATCTATCGCGGACGTGTCGTCACGCTGAAGGACTTCGGCGCATTCGTCGAAGTGCTGCCCGGCAAGGACGGCCTCGTGCATATCTCCGAGTGGTCCGAACAGCGCGTCAACCGCATGGACGACGTGGCCAAGGTCGGCGACGAAGTCTGGGTCAAGTGCATCGGCCAGGACGACAAGGGCCGCTCCAAGCTCAGCCGCAAGGTCGCGATGAAAGAGCGCACCGCGCAGGGCCTCGAAGGCCAGGCGAAGACGGCTTAATCCCTGAATCCAAGGACTCACCATGCCTCTCAAAATCGGAACCGACGCGCCTGATTTCACCCTCAAGAGCAAGACGCTTGAGGGCCTTCAGGATGTCACTCTCAGCCATAACTACGGCAAGAAGAACACTGTTTTGCTCTTCTTTCCGCTCGCCTTCACCGGCGTCTGCACGCAGGAAATGTGCGACGTTTCCGGAGGTATTTCGGCTTACGAAACGTTGAACGCCGCCATTTACGCCATCAGCGTGGACAGCCCGTTCGCGCAGGAAGCCTGGGCGCAAAAGGAGAAGATAACGTTGCAACTCCTGAGCGATCTGAACAAGACCGTGACGAAAGCCTACGATGTCTTGTTCCCCAATCTGGCCGGCATCGGCGATACGGCGGCCCGCGCGGCCGTCGTCATCGACAAGCAGGGCAAGATCGCGCATGTCGAGCAGACACCTTCCCCGAAGGAACTGCCCGACTTCGAGGCGGTCAAGGCTGTCCTGGCCAAGCTGAAATAGCAGGGCTTTTCAAACCGCCATTTGTACCTACACTCAACCTATGAGCCTTTCCAAGGAACTACCCCAGAGCGCGGACGAATTGAAGTCACAGGCGAAAGAAGCGGTGCGAATCGTCGGCGATCACCTGACCGAGCAAGCCAATTACCTGCGCGATACGGCGACCGACGCCAAGTATAACGCGGAGAATTTCATCCAGACCAATCCCTGGCCTGCCGTGGCAATCGCCGCAGGCGTCGGATTTTTGGTCGGGGTGATTATCGCCCGGAAGTAACCGCCTTTACCGGCTATCAAAAAAAGCGGCGATCTTCGGATTGCCGCTTTTTTTATTTTCTAGAGCATTTTAAATAATACTGTAGCCGCAGGAGGCAAACCAACCCTCGGCATTTTGGGCGGTGACCTCGGCCAGGGCCGAGCCGATCGCCGCCAGCAGGGTTTCCTCGGTTCGAGCCTTGGCGCT
>JAMFSY010000028.1 GCA_026225555.1 Methylacidiphilales bacterium | reverse complement strand
GGTATTCCCAACCCCAACTTTCCGAAAACTTAACCCGCGATTTCGATCCGGCGCGGTTTAACCGCTTCGGCCTTCGGCACCGTCAGGGTCAACACGCCCTGATTCAGTTCCGCCGAGACCGCATCCCGGTTGACCCGATGATCGAGTTCCAGCACCAACTGGTAATCCGCATCCAGGCTCTCGCGATGCAGGGCTGTCCACTCAGCGGGAACCGTCGCGGCCCGGCGGGCTTCCACGGTTAATTTATCGCCCAGCAGAGTGGTCGTGATGGCTGAGCGTTCGACGCCCGGCACATAGGCGGTGACGACGAAGGCCGCCTCCGTTTCCCGCACCCGGTATCGGGGCGTAAGGGTCCGGCGGGCCGGTTCCTGGGTGGCAATCTGACTCTCGTTTTTATTGAAAAAGCTCATGGTTGTATTCTTTCTTTTCGTTGCGTTATTTGACTTCGATCGCGATTTGACGAGGCTTGACCTCTTCCCGCTTGGGTAGGGTGACGGTCAGCACACCGTTCTCGTAACCGGCCTTGATGGCCTCGACGTTGACCTGCTCCGGCAGGGAGAGCGAACGGCTGACCCGGCGTTCCTGGGCGACCTTCTCTTTGGAATCTGCCTGGGGCTCGGTCTTTTGATGCGCGGTCACGGTCAGAATGCCGTCGGTGACTTCGATACCCAGGTCCTCCTTGCGAAAGCCGGGAAGCTCCGCGCGAACGACGTAGGCGTCCTTGTCCTGGTAAAGGTCGATGGGAAACTCTTCGCGTTGCTCGCGACGGATCGCGTTCGGCGCGGGAAAGGCGGCGTCGAAAAGACGATCCATTTCATCGCGTAACGTGGTGAAGTTACTGGCGGGACTAAAGTAGGGTGAATTTTGATAGCGTATGATTTGCATAGTGATAATCCTTTCCTAATACCCTCGCAGGATGAATGCCGAGCGAACTCACATTGACTATCAAAAGGTTATGGAAAATAGAACCCTAAATAAGAGGCATTATGTCTCTCAGACGCATCTCTTTCGTCTCAAAAAATAGAGACATATCGTCCCAAATTAAAACCGATATTTAAACCGCAACAAAGGTTGCCCGTCCCGGTTCTATCCAGCATGCGCCCGGCAACGAATCGCGGCTTTACCCTGGTCGAATTACTGACGACGATAGCCATCATTGCGATCCTCGTGGCCGCCGTCATGGCGGCTATTCCGATGGCAATACAGCATGCTTATAGTGCCGGCTGCTCGGCGCACATGCGCTCGCTCGCCATCGCTTTCGATGAATATGCGGCGGATAACGACAGCCAACTGCCTGGGCGGACCACCGGCTCCAATGTAGATAAATGGCCCGTGTTGCTCTTACCGTATATCCAGGACCCGAAGGTCTATGTCGATCCGGGCGACCCCGTGGCCCGCGCGGTGCCTGTCCAAAATCTCGCGTCCGATAGTGGAAATAACAGCTCGTTCTTCTTCAATGGATTCAATGATCTCGGGTTCTACACGGATCCCAATATGACGGTCCACATGGTGAACCTGAGTGGCGGATCCAACCTGATCATCCTGGGCCAGAAGGTCCACGGTTCCACGCAATATTACATGGACTTCGTGGAAGGGAATGAGAACGACGTCCTGAACAAGACCGCTTACTTTGGTGGTTCCAATTACGCCTTTGCCGATGGCAGCGTCCGGTACATTCCCCTGTCACAGTACGACGACAAACAGTGGCTGGTGAACCAGAGCTACCCGATTCCCTCGGTTCCTGGGCATTAGGAGCTGAAAAAGGCTCACTCTCAAAAGCTTCGGTCATCCTGAGCTTGTCGAAGGATCAGTTCTGCCTCGGTGAAGAACAACTGAACTGATCCTTCGACAAGCTCAGGATGACTGCCTTCGGTTGTCCAGTCGCAACTCAGACTCACAGCCTCAGTTCGAGGCCGTTGCCGGGGCGTGATCCGTAACGACCAGCGTCAGGCTCAACAGCCCGTGCGGCTTTTGCACGGCGAGGAAACTGGAAGGCAGCAAGGTCACTTCATCGCCGAAAAGACCAGGCCGACGGAAGGCCACCGCGACGGCACGTCCTCCGGGCGCCTGGTAGTAAAAGGTCCGTCCATCCTTCCCCAGGGTCACATTGGGAAAGTTGAAGATGAAGTCGTCATACAGACGCGGATTCGTTTGATCGACGTAGGGATCATTGGTGAACTTCATCACGATACTGAGATGGTCCCCCTTTTGCATCCACGCCCGATGCTGTTCCGTGCCGAAGGTAAAAGTCTGTTGGTGGTCCGGGCTACCGACTTCCCAAACATGCGCCTTCGCCGCCGAGACGGGTGTGACCAGAAAAAGAAGTCCCAGGCCGAGGCTGAAAAATAATCTTTTCATGCCGCAACCTAATGCAGGATCTGGTCGATATCCAGTGTGTGAGTGTGCGTGCCGTCGGGATCCTCAGTGGAAGGGACAGCGGCGCCGGGGCGCGGATGCATGGCCGGGTCATTCGGGTTGATGGCCTCGAGGATAACCGAGACCTGCCCCTTGTTTCTCACCACTCGGACCACCGCATTCGGCAACGTCTGGACGGTCTTCATGAAAAGGACGGTTTTAAAGCGGGCGACCGGAATGATCTCACCCTTGGGTGAGGTCGCGAAAAAGAGTCCCTTGGCCGGATCGAGGTTCACTCCCGGCAACCGGAAATCGTGGGCGTCGTCATTGGCCGAACCGCCTTCCTGATCGACTTCGGCAAAGATTAGCCGGGCGATAAGCTCGTGGCTCTTGGCGCTCCAGACCAGGCTGTGATTCTTCAGCACGGCAAAGACATAGGTCGATGCCTCGTCCGGGCTGGTAATGGAAATGGGAGGCCCGTCATCCATGGCCAGAACCGGGGCGAAGGCGAAAGTCAGCAGGAAGAGAAAGGTGAGGCGCGTCATAAAGATGAACCGAGGGCTTTTGAAGAATGGCAGCATCCGGAAACAAGCCGATCTCAAAATTTCAGGTGATATTCACCCTGAGATAACGGGCTCTTCAAACCATTTCCAGCCGCCTTTCACCCTCCTCACGATAAGCAAAATTTGCGCTCTGCGCTCCTTCCTCCGCAAATGCCGCCGTCCGCAGGACCAAAATTTCCGTGTCATGTGGGCCCGGGCAGATTAAGTTCTGAAATGGAATCTGTTCGCGTCCGTTTCGCCCCATCTCCGACGGGCATGTTTCACATTGGCAGCGCCCGCACTGCGCTCTTCAACTGGCTTTACGCCCGCCACACGGGCGGCACCTTCATCCTCCGCGTCGAGGACACCGATGCCTCGCGCAACAAGCCCGAATACATCGAGGTCATTTTCAACGGCCTGCGCTGGTTGGGATTTCATTGGGACGAAGGCCCGCAACCGGGAGGCGCGGTCAGGGGAGATCGTGGGCCCTATTTCCAAAGTCAGCGCGGCGCCATCTATAAACGTTACGTGGATCAACTGCTCTCCGAGGGCAAAGCCTATGAATCGGACGGCGCGATCAAGTTCCGCACGCCGAAGACCCCGATTGTCGTGCCCGATTTGATCTGCGGCGACATCCAGTTCGATCGCACCAACGAGCCCGACCTCGTCATCCAGCGCAAGGACGGCTCGCCGGTCTTCCATCTCGTCAACGTCGTGGACGATCTCGAAATGGGCATCACCCACGTCATCCGGGGCGAGGACCATCTCTCCAACACCCACAAGCATCTGGCGCTCATCGAAGCCTTCGGCGCGAAGCCGCCGCGTTACGCCCACATCCCTCTGATCCTGAATCCCAATGGCTCCAAGATGAGCAAGCGAGATGTCGGCGCTTCCATTGAGGACTATGAGAAGGAGGGCTACCTGCCCGCCGCCGTGCGCAATTATCTTTGCCTGCTCGGCTGGTCACCGAAGGACAACCGCGAAATCTTGCCCATTGAGGACGTGATCGCGCTCTTCGACCTGCCTCAGGTCAACCGGGCCAACGCCCGCTTCGATGCCGATAAACTTTTCTGGATCAACGGCGAATATTTCCGGGCCGCGCCGATTGAATCGATCGAACCGCTCGCGCTCGAGATCCTGCGCCGCCACGGCATCCTCGGCGAGAAATACGACCACGCCTATTTCCGCGCGGCGCTGGCCATCGTGAAGGAAAAGATCAAGGTGGGCCGCGAACTGCCCGACTGGATGGGCCATTTCTTCCGGGAAGATTTCCCGTTCGATCCCGCGGCGGCAAAGAAAGTCTTCACCACGGAAGGATTGACCAACCTCGTCAAGTTGCACGAACGACTGAGCCAGATCAACCCGAAGGACTTCAATGCCCTCACCCTCGAAACAGAATTCAAGGCGCTCGCCGCAGCCACCGGCCAGAAGCTGGGCGCGCTGATCCATCCCACCCGACTGGCCGTCTCCGGAAGCTCGGTCGGGCCGAGTCTCTACCACTTGCTGGAAGTGCTGGGCCGCGCACGGGTGCTGAGCCGCCTGGAACGCGCGGAGAAGGAATTCACCGCTTCGCCGGGAACGTGAGACCAGCGTCAAAACCCACATGGCCGAGAGCATATCCGTCCCCCTCGCCACGACAGTCGATCTGCGACCGCTCACCACGAGCGAGTTGATCGACCGGGGTTTCACGCTTTATCGCGCCCACTTCGCGGGACTTCTCCTGCTCGCCCTCCTCTGCCAGACAGCGCCCCTGATTACCAGCCAGGCGCTCATCTATCTGATCAAGTTCATGCCGCTTCAAGGCGGACTCATGGAACGCCCCCCAACCGATCTGCCGCGGGCTGGAGCGGTCCTCGCCATTTGGGCGATTGGGCAGGTGGTCACCTTCGGCTTCGATGTGGTGCTGACCGTTTACCTGGCCGATGCCTATCTCGGCCGCGTTCCTTCGATCAAGGGCAGTTTGAGGCGCTTGAAAAGCTGCCTCGGCGCTTCGTTGTGGACCAGCCTCCTGAATATTCTTCTGATCAGCTTTAGCGGCGTCTTTCCCGTCATTGCCTTGACGGCGATTTATGTCTACGTCGTGATTTCCCCCCCGGTGCAAATTTGGGCGGTGATCCTATTTTTTGGCGTCAGCCTTCTCTTGCTCGTGGCCTCGATTGTACCGGTTCTGATTGTCTTTATGCGCCTCATGGTCACCGTTCCCGCCGTCGCTCTGGAAGGCCTCTCGGGCTGGAAAGCGGTGCAAAGATCGTCCGACCTTGTCCGCTATGACCCCGGGCTGGGCATTCTTTATTGGGGCGAGATGCGGCTGAGCTTTCTGCTCCTGCCCCTCTTCGTCATCGAGTTCCTTTCGCTCTCCCTGACCTCGCTTCCGATGACCATGCATGCGATCAACGAAGTCCTGCGTCACGGATCGATTGGCCAGATCACCGCGCCGCCCGAGTCGGCGATGGTCCTGAGCCAGATTCTTGTCCTGCTTTCCAACTCGCTTCTCCTGCCCCTCTATCTCATCGCCACGACCCTCTTCTATTACGACGTGCGCATTCGACGCGAGGGCTTCGATCTCGAATTCATGGCCAGCCATCTGGGAACGACAAAATGAGGATGCATTTCCTCCGCTTTTTGCCGGTGCTCTTTCTCCTTCTCGGCGTGCTGCCCGGCGCCGCCGCCGCCCCGGCCAGCGAGCCCGCGCCGGTCACCGATCCCACCCATGTCGCGGAGCATTACCACCAGATCGTCGCCCGCCCCGAATTCCAGGAATCGACCGAGCCGGATGTAAACGAGCGGGTGAGAGACCTTCTCTCACAGTGGTTCACCCGGCTCGGCGCGAAATTCGGCGAATTCAAATACACCCAGGAAATGCCGCGGTTCGCCTCGTTGCTGATGACACTGCTGGTCCTGCTTTCCATCGTCGGTTTGCTCTATGCCGTCGTGCGCCTGACCCGGCGCCGGCAGGAGTGGGACCTCCCCGCCGAGGCGGAAGATCCGGTGCAGAAAACTTTTCGTCCGCCCGAGTATTATGAAGAGGAACTGCGCCGCACGATTGCGGCGGGAGACTGGCATGCCGCGTGGCTCGTCACCTGGCGGCAATTCCTTTCCCGCCTCGAAAGGGAGCATCTCGTGGAGGCCGACCGCAGCCGCACCAATCGCGAATACTTGGCGCAACTCCATGCCCATCCCCAGACCGATTCCGCCTTTGCGTTGCTGGATCGCACGGTCGATGCCTATGACCGCTTCATTTATGGACGCCGCGCCATTACCGAGCCCGATTGGCAGGCCTTTTATCAGGAGGTCAACGAAGCCGCGCTGATGCTGCATCTCCCGGAACGGCCTTCCCCCGCCGCGAAACCCGCATGAATCGCAACAGCCTCTACGTCCGGGTCCTGCTGGTCATCATCGCGTTGGTGGTCCTGCTCGCGTTCCTCAATCGCTCCGCGCGCCACGCACCGCAGGACCCGTGGCTCCCCTCCAGCTTCAATCCCGTTGGGGCCGGAAGCATGGCGTTCTACCAGACCCTGGCCGACCTGAACTGGCCGGTCGAACGTTGGCGGGAACCCTTGAGCCGGCTTTCCGCTTACGGCAGCGGCAACACGCTGATCATCACCCGGTCGGCGGTGGCCACGCGCGTCAGTTTCTCGGACCAGGAAATCTCTCTCCTCGGCCAGTGGGTGCAGAAGGGCAATACGCTCGTTCTCCTCGGCGCACTTGGGAACTGGGAAGACACCCGGCAACTGCTTCGGGAATTCGGCCTGATCGTCCCGGAGGATAAAACCAGCGGCTCGTTTTCCGACTTTCTTCATCCGCTGGACGTGTCCCCCAGCGAGGAAATGAGGATTTCTCCCGTGCCGGAAGCCCACGAGAACGGTCTGCTGGTACTCCCTCGCACGCCTCCCCTGCCCATCACCTCGCCCTCCTTGGCACGCGTGCTTTGGGAGAAGGAAGGGCAGCCCTATCTGGTCGATTTTCCGCATGGAGCAGGCCGGGTTATTTGCGGCGCATCGGCCCAGATTCTTAGCAACGACTATCTCTCCCAGGGAGACAATCTTGCCATCGTCCTCCATCTTTTGGCACCCGATGGCCAGCCTCCCCGGCATCTTTTCTTTGAGGAAAGTCACCACGGCTTTTCCACCATTTTCGCCCTGGCCCGGCTGCTCGAGCATCCCGGCTTCCGTTTTGGCGGAATGCTGGCGATTCTCGGCGTGCTGACCTTTCTTGGTTCCTCGCTTGTCCGGTTCGGCCCCGTTTTACCCCTGCGCAAAAGCAGCGGTCGCTCGACCCTCGAGTTCATCGATTCGATCGCCGATCTCTACCAGCGCGCGGACCTGCGCAACGACATGATCGCCTACCTTTTTCGCGAGACTCATCAGCGCATCGTGCACCGGCTCAATCTTCCGCCGGACGCGACGCACGCCTTGATCGCCTCGCGCCTCGAACAGGCCTACCCGCAGTTGCCCAAGTGGAAAAAACTGGCGCAGCGCTTTGATTCCCGTGACTATGTCAGCGGGCTTCCCCCCACCGGCTGGCTGCGCGTCGCCCGTGAATTGATCGAAATTAAATCCGCCATGGCATGAACCCGACCCTCGCAACCCGTGCTGCCGAAATCCGGCAGGAAATCAAAAAAGTCATCGTCGGCCAGGAGGCCGTCGTGGAAAAAACGCTTATCGCCCTGCTCGCCGGCGGCCACGTCATTCTCGAAGGCGTGCCCGGCCTGGCCAAGACGCTCTTCGCCCGCGCCCTTGCGGCCAGCCTTCAGGTGAGCTTCAAACGCATCCAGTTTACCCCCGACCTCATGCCCTCGGACCTGATCGGCACCAACGTTTTTCAGCCCGATACCCATACCTTCAAGTTTTTGCCCGGCCCCATTTTCGCCGACATTCTGCTCGCGGACGAAATCAACCGCACGCCGCCAAAAACCCAGTCGGCCCTCCTCGAAGCCATGGAGGAACACCAGGCCACGGTCGATGGTGTTTCCCGCCCCTTACCCGAACACTTCTTCGTCATCGCCACGCAGAACCCGATCGAGTACGAAGGCACCTTTCCCCTGCCCGAGGCCCAGACCGACCGCTTCCTTTTTAAGATCAAGGTCGAGTATCCGACGCCCGCCGATGAATTGATCCTCCTGCAACAGGCGCCCTTTTCCACTCGTGTGGAAGAGATCATCCAGCCAAAGGTCAGCGCGGAGGATTTCGTGGCCATGCGGCGTGAAATCGAAACGGTCACGATCGAACCGTCGATCTACGATTACACGCTGCGACTGCTCACCGCTTCCCGGCAAAGCCCGCAACTGGCCCTGGGCGCAAGCCCGCGCGCCGGCCGCGCCTGGGTCCGCAGCGCCCGCGTTCTCGCCGCTTTGCGCGAACGGGCCTTCATCACCCCGGACGACATCAAGGAACTCGCCTATCCCATCCTGCGCCACCGCCTGGTGCGCACAGCGGAAACGGAGATCGAGGGCATCACGGTGGAACAAGTCATCGATCAGCTTCTCGCCTCGGTGGAAGTGCCGAGGTGACTCCCGCGGAGGGCGGGAGACGGCCCTCTTTCGAAAGCCTTGGGATGACCGATTTTATTTAGACCTTCCTTAAGCATCCATGGTCTTCCAGCCCCGCTTCTACTTCACGCTCGCCACGGCGATTTTGCTCGCCCTGGGTTCGACGTGGTTGCCGGATGGCATGATGCTGAGCATCTGCCTTACCCTGCTGCTCACCTGCGCTGTGCTGGCCGATATCGTCTTCATCCCGCGGGACGCGCTCAAGATCCGGCGCCAGGTTCCCGCCGTTCTCCGGCAGGCGAAACTTTTCTACGTCGAGTTGAGCCTGCTCAACCAAAGCGAATACGCGGCATCGTTTCAGATCATCGATTCCCCACCCGTGGAATTCACCGGCCCGGCCAAGCCCCTCGTCCTGCGCCTGCCCTCGCGGCGCGAAATCACGCAAAGTTATTCGCTGAAAAGTTACCGGCGCGGGAGCTTTGCTTTCGGCGCGGTCTTTTATCGGGTCAGTGGCCCGCTCGGCTTGATTCAACGCCAGGGAAAAGTCGCTCTCCCGCAAAATGTGCAGGTGCTACCCGATCTCACCGGCGAAGGTTCACGGGATTTGCAAATCGTCCTGGCGGGTGCGCTTCAGGCCGGTCGGCGACGGGTTTCCCGCCGGGGCGAAGGCCGCGAATTCGAATCGTTGCGAGAACATCTGCGGGACGACGATTTTCGCCACATCGATTGGAAAGCCTCCGCCAAGCGCAACAAACTCATCACCCGCCAGTATGAAACCGAGCGCGACCAGCGACTGATGATCCTGATCGATACCGGACGCCTGATGAGCCCCCGGATTGGCGACTACCGTAAGCTCGATTACGCCATCAATGCCGCGATCCATCTTGCCCAAGTCGCGCTGCACAAGGGCGATCTCGTCGGTTACGCGGTCTTCAACGACGAATTGCGCGCGTACGCCGAGCCGAAGAAAGGCCAAGCGCAGGTCTCGCATCTCGTGCGGAGCCTTACCCCGCTCCAGGCCACGCGCTACGAATCGGATTACGCCGCAGTCTTTCATCACGTCCTCAAGCATTGCTCGCGCCGGACGCTGATTGTCTGCTTCACCGATCTCGGCGACGCTCACTCCGCGAACAGCCTGCTCCAGGGCGCGCTGCCGCTCGTGCCCCGGCACCTGCCCGTGATCGTCACCGTCAGCAACTCCGAAATCCTCGCCGTCACCCGCAAACTCCCTGAAAATGAATTCGAGGCCTACCGTCACGTCGCCGCGATGGAAATCTGGAACGACTACCAACGCACCCTGCGCGGCCTGCGTAGCCGCGGCCTTGCCTCCGTCAGCGTCCCGGCGGAGGAATTAAGCACCGCAACGATCAACGAATACCTGCGCATCAAGGAATCGGCGCGGCTTTAGGGTCGTTCCGGATCGAGCAGCCGCCCCTTATCGGGCCAAGGGCCCGCTCTGCTCTAGACAGCATCGGCAAGCGCGCTTAATCTAAGAGCGGATTTCCCGCCATGCTGTACCACGAACAATCGGACGATTACCGACCTCTCTTCTGGATGCAGGGGCGTCCGATTTACGCCAATACGCTGATCATCGTCGGGCACATCCTGGCGTTTGTCGTCTCGGCGCTCTGCATTTCGGCCTACGGTTATAGCAACGTCGCCTCCAACCTGGCTTTGAGCACGCCGGAAATCTGGCGCGGCCAAGTCTGGCGGCTCTTCAGCTATGTCGCGTTCGATCCTTACTTTTTTCAATCGCGCTCCCTTTGGTTTTTGATCAGCCTGATCCTGCTCTACTTTTTCGGCCGCGAGGTCGAACAGTTTGTGGGCCGCAGGAACTATCTGAAATTTTACGCGGCGTTGATCATCGTACCCGCCGTGTTGCTCTCCCTGCTCGGATTGGTCATGGTCCCGCAGGCGTATCTCAATTGCGGCGACGTGATCTTCGGCGTCTTTGTCGCCTTCGCCACGATTTATCCGGGCGCGATGCCCTCCTTCTGGATTCCCCTTTCAGCGCGCGTCCTGATGTGGATCCTGCTGGGCATCTCCACCCTGATCGATCTCGCCGGGCACGATTACTCCTCGATATTCATCCTCTGGGCCTGCTCCGGCGTCGCCTACTTCAGCATGCGCCTGATCGGCGCGGGCCACGGCAGCAACTGGCTGATGAACTGGCTGGAAGAGCGTCGCTCCGAGCGCCTCGCGCGGCGGCATAATTTGAAGGTCGTCCAGGACAGGAAGGCGACCGAATCGATCGACGCCATCCTCGAAAAAATCTCCAAGCATGGCGTGGGCAGTCTCGACGCCCGGGAACGCGCCGCCCTGGAAGAGGCCCGGGCCAATCTGCTCAAGCGCGATCAGCGCAGCCTTCCCCGCTAAGACGCCCAGGCTCTAAAAAAGCGCTGACGGGCCGGAGAACGCCGCTACAGTGAGGGAATATGTCCCTGCGCATTAAAATTTGCGGCATCACGAATCTCGAGGATGCCCAGGCCGCCGTCGCCCTGGGCGCGGACGCGTTGGGCTTCATCCTCTATGCGCCGAGCAAGCGATTCATCCCTATCGAGAAGGCCATCGCCATCGTGAAGAAGCTGCCGCCCTTCGTGCAGACGGTCGCGGTGACGGTCAACGCGACCAAGGAATTCTCCAATCTCGGCTGGAGAAAACAGCTCAAGAACTTCAACCTGGCGCAGCTGCATGGACACGAATCGCCGGTCCATGTCCGCGCGGTGGGAAAGTATCTCCCGGTGATCAAGGTCTTCCCCGCGAATGAGGCGGCGAATAGTGTGCCGGAGCATTACGACGTCTCGGCTTTCATGCTCGATACGCCCTCAAAGGACCATGGCGGCACGGGACAGATTTTCGATTGGGACCTGGCGCTCGAGTTCAAGAAAAGGACGCGCCGACCGCTCATTCTCTCCGGCGGCCTGAACCCCGAAAATGTTGCGAAGGCGATCGAAGCGGTGCAACCTTATGCGGTGGACGTCGCCAGCGGCGTCGAACTTTCCCCCGGTAAAAAAGACCACGCCAAGCTCCGCGATTTCATCCAGATATGCAAAAGGTATTGACCCAGGTTCCCGACGCCACGGGCCATTACGGCCCCTATGGCGGCATGTTCGTGCCCGAGACGTTGATGGCGCCGCTGCACGAGCTGACGGCGGAGTACGAGAAGGCGCGCGCGGATCAGGCCTTCCAGATGGAGCTCAAGTTCCTGCTCGAGGAATATGCGGGACGGCCCACGCCTCTTTACCTAGCAGAACGGATGACCGAGAAGTTCGGCGGCGCCAAAGTTTACCTCAAACGCGAGGACCTACTCCACACCGGCGCCCACAAGATCAATAATGCGCTCGGACAGGTTTTGCTCGCGCGACGCATGGGCAAGAAGCGGATCATCGCCGAGACCGGCGCGGGCCAGCACGGCGTGGCCACGGCGACGGTCGCAGCGCGGTTCGGCCTCGAATGCGTGGTCTACATGGGCGCGGTCGATATGGAACGTCAGGCGCTGAACGTCACCCGCATGCGGCTGCTTGGCGCGAAAGTCGTCGCGGTGACGGCGGGCCAGCAGACCTTGAAGGAAGCGGTCAACGAAGCGATGCGCGACTGGGTGACCAATGTCCGCTCGACCCATTATATTCTCGGCTCCGCTCTCGGCTCACATCCCTACCCGATGATGGTGCGCGATTTTCACCGCGTGATCGGCGATGAGGCTCGCCGGCAAATCCTCGAGCGCGAGGAGAAGCTGCCCGAGGTGCTCATCGCCTGCGTCGGCGGCGGCAGCAATGCCATCGGGCTTTTCTATCCCTTCCTGCAGGACGAAGGCGTCCGTTGCATTGGCGTGGAAGCGGGCGGCCGCGGCATCCTCGCCGGGGAACACGCCGCGCGGTTCCAGGGCGGCAGTCTCGGCGTGCTGCAAGGCGCGCGAACCTTTATTTTACAGGACAGCGACGGGCAGATCATGAACACCCATTCGATCTCCGCCGGGCTCGATTACGCCGCCGTCGGCCCGGAGCATGCCTGGTTGCGCGACCTGGAGCGGGTGGACTACACCTACTGCACCGACGACGAAGCGCTCAAGGCGTTCTGCTTCCTCAGCGAGACGGAAGGCATCATCCCCGCCATGGAAAGCGCCCACGCCATTGCCGAAGCGATCAAGCTCGCTCCGACCTTGCCGAAAGAGCACGCGATTGTGGTTTGTCTCTCCGGACGCGGCGACAAGGACGTGCAGCAGGTGGCGCAGGTTTTGGGGCTTTAATTTCGAAACGCTGTCTGGGTCAGAGTACCGGGAGCTGCTTTGCAAAAGGCGTGAATCGATTACGTTGGCAGATGAAAGCCGCCTTACTCTCTCTGCTCTTCCTACTCGGGACGCGCACCATCCATGCGGGTGAGGTGCCTTTGGATACCCCGGCCAGCTCCCTGAAATTCACCGGTCACGCTTTCCTGCATGATTTCCACGGAGAGGCGAAGGTCTTCAACGGACACGCGGAGGTAGATCTCGCCCTCCCTGAAGCCATCCGATCCGCGAGCCTCGATATTGCGGCGGCCAAGATGACTACCTTCGTCGATGCGCGTGATCGTAATATGGAGAACTGGCTTCACGCCGACGCGAATCCAGATATTCAATTCGAACTCACGAAGGTGAAACTTCTTCAGGGAGATGCGGCCGGTGCCTCGAAAGCTCAACCGGCGCGATTCGCGGTCACGGGTTCTTTCAGGTTAAACAAAATAGCCAGGCCGCTTTTCACGGAAGTGACGGGTTGGCGCGAGGGCCAAGAACTGATTGTCACCGGGACCGCGAAGATCAATACGCCTGATTACGGCCTGCCGGAAATTCGCCAATTCTTTATGACGGTCGATCCTCAAGTCGATATTGAGTTTCGACTGGTCTTTGATCTTCCTCCCGAACTGCGGGCAAAGTAGGACGTCGCGAAGGATCAGCTCATCTGATCCTTCGACAAGTGCGGATTGACGGAGTAGAAGAATCCCATGCGCAGCATGACCGGTTATGGGCGGGGCTCGGCGAACTTCGACGGGCGGCAGATCGCGGTGGAACTTAGTTCGGTGAACCGCAAGCAGGCGGAAATCTCTCTTTCCTTGCCGCGGGCGCTCCTCGAACTGGAGCCACGGGTCCGGGATGAAATCAACACGCACATCTCGCGCGGACGCCTCACCGTTGCCGTTGGCCTGCACGCCAAGCCGACGACCAAAGCCGGATCGATCAATCTGACCGCCGCACGGGCCTATCGCGACCAACTCAAGGCGTTGTGCAAATCGCTGAAACTGGAGGGCGAAATCACGCTCGACCAGGTGTTGCGCGGGCCGGGCGTGTTGGAATCGGAGGAGGTGGAAATCGCCGTGGAGAAGGCGTGGCCTGCTTTGCAGAAAGCGTTGAAAGCCGCCCTGGACCAATTCGTCAAGATGCGCAAAAAGGAAGGCGAAGCACTCGCCGCCGATTTACGCAGCCGCATCCTCTCGATTCAAAAGAACATCAAGACCATCGGCGTGCTCGCGCCGAAGGTGATGGAACATCATCGCGGCTTGCTGCTGGAACGGGCCGCGAAGGCCGGCCTCGAGATCGAGGATTCGGATGAGCGGCTGCTGAAGGAAATCGTTTTCTTCGCCGATCGCAGCGACATCTCAGAGGAACTGACCCGCCTGCGCAGCCATCTGGACCAGTTCTTCACCCACCTCGGCAAGGATGAACCGGTGGGCCGCACGCTCGATTTCCTGCTCCAGGAACTCTTTCGCGAGACGAACACCATCGGCAACAAGGCCAATTTCCTCGCCATCAGCCAGATCATCGTGGGCATGAAAACGGAGTTGGAAAAATTACGCGAACAGGTTCAGAATATCGAATGAACCCACCGATCTTCCGGCGCCAGGGCATCCTTTTCGTCATTTCCGCGCCCTCCGGCACCGGTAAGACCACCCTCTGCGAGAACCTCCGGGCGACGCCCGATTTCATCTACTCGGTTTCGTGCACCACGCGGGCCCCCCGCCCCGGTGAAGTCGATGGCACCGATTACCACTTTCTCAGCCGCGAGGAATTCCTGCTCAAGATCGAGCGGGATGAAATGCTGGAGTACGCGCTCGTCCACGGGAACTATTACGGCACCTTGAAGGCGACCGTGAAGGAGGCGCTGGTCCATGGCACCGACGTCCTGCTCGACATCGATGTTCAGGGCGCGATGGCGATCCGCAAGACCAGCGACGTGATGCTGCGGGATTCGTTGGTCGACGTTTTCATCATGCCTCCCACGCTGGAAGAACTGGAAAAGCGTCTGCGCAAGCGCGGCACGGAGACCGAGGAGCAGGTGCAGATGCGGTTGCGAACCGGTTACGAGGAAATGAAGCTGTGGCCTCTTTATAAGTACACCATCCTGAGCGGGTCGATGGAAGAGGACCTCACCAAGTTCCGGGCGATCATGCGGGCGGAGCGCTATTTGAGTCGGCGGCTGGAACTGCACGAAGTTCCTTAAATGTCCCTTACCATCCTCTCGGACCCACGTCCGATTAGCCAGTTAAAGACGCTTTTTTACGGTAAATGGGCACGGGAAACTTCACTTTCCCGTCCAGCAACGGCCATAAAAAGTGTCGATATCTTAAAGAAAGGGCTTTTCTCGCGGAGAAACGTTGATAGCTCTTACGTGATGCAAATCACCGAACGAACCGAGGAAACCATTCCCATCATCTCGATCAACGGCGATATTGACCTTGAAAACTCCCCGAAACTGCGGGATTTCCTGAAAACGAAAGCCTCGCAAAAAACGCCTCGGCTCCTGCTCGATTTCGCGGGCGTGAACTACATCGACTCCTCCGGGCTCGCGACACTGATCGAATATTTTCAATCGGTCCAGGGATCGGGCGGCAAGCTGGCGCTGGCCTCGCTCAGCCCCCGGGTGAAAAATGTTTTCGAAATCGTGCGGCTGGAACAGATTTTCTCGCTCTATCCCGATATCCCCGCGGCGCTGGCGGCGCTCAAAACCTAACGATCAGGACGGGCTCGCACGACCATGCTGTTTGCCTACGCGCAACTCTCTCTCCGGGCCTTCGCCGCACTTTTCGCTCCTCTTTTTGGTGGCAAGCGATGGCGGCTTTCCGCCCTGTTCACCCAGATGGTGAACATCGGAGTCGCCTCAATGCCGACGGTCGCGATGGCCAATTTCCTCCTCGGCATCGTGCTGGCGATCCAGGGCGCGGGCCAGTTCCAGAAACTCGGCGCGACCGATCTCGTGGCGAGTCTTGTGGCGTTTTCCATCCTCCGGGAAATCGGGCCGCTCATCACCGCCGTCATCGTCATCGGCCGCTCCGGCTCCTCCATCACGGCGGAATTGGGCACGATGAAAGTCGCCGAGGAGATCGAAGCGTTGAACGTCATGGGCATCGACCCGGTGAAGTTCCTCGTCGTGCCCCGGCTGCTCGCCATGATCATCATGATGCCGGTCCTCACTGTCCTGGGTGAAGGGGTGGGCCTTTTTGCGGGCTGGCTGATTAGCGTCACGAGCCTCCATCTCAATCCCATTTTCTACGTCACCAATTCCATCGCGGCGGTGGAACAAAAAGATCTCTTCACCGGCCTGCTGAAGGCGCTCGTCTTCGGCGGCGTGGTCGGCACGGTCGGCTGCTTCTACGGCATCCAGGTCGAAGGCGGCGCGGAAGGCGTGGGCAAAGCGACGACGAAATCGGTTGTCACCTCCCTCACCTCTATGCTTGCAGCCGACGCGCTGCTCACCACTCTCATCTACTTCACATGAGCGAGACGAACGACGATTATATTTTGGAAGTGCGGAACCTGTGCCGGAAGTTCGGCTCGCGCAAGATTCTCACCGACGTCAGTTTCAAGCTCAAGCGGGGCGAAATCCTGATCATCATGGGCGGCAGCGGTTGCGGCAAGAGCACCCTCCTGCGCCATATCATCGGCTCGCTTAAGCCCGATTCCGGCGAGATTTTCATCGGCGGCCAGGAAATCACCAAGCTGGACGATCGGGGCATGGCCAAGGTCCGCAAGCGCTTCGGCATGCTCTTCCAGACCGGCGCCCTGTTCAATTCGCTGACCGTGGGCGATAATGTCGCGCTGCCGATTCTCGAATCGAGCGACGTCTCCTCCAGCATCGCGGAACTCGTCGTGAAATTGAAACTGGAGCTCGTCGGCCTGACCGGCTTCGAGCACCTCAAGCCCGCCGAGATTTCCGGCGGCATGAAGAAGCGGGTCGGTCTCGCCCGGGCGCTCGCGCTTGATCCCGAGCTCCTCTTTTGCGACGAGCCGACCGCGGGCCTCGATCCGGTTATGACCTCCGTCATCGATACCCTCACCGTCGACCTGACCAAGAAGCTCGGCCTTTCCGCCGTGGTCGTCACGCACGACATGACCAGCGCCTTCCGGATCGGCACGCAGATGATCATGCTCTTTGAGGGCCGTGTCATCGCCCAAGGCACCCCGGAGGAAATCCGGAACAACCCGGACCCGATCCTGCGCCAATTCATCAACGGGGACGCGGACGGCCCGATCCCGCTTAAGCTTTCCAAGGATGATTATTTAAAACGTCTGATGCAGGTAGAATGAGGAGAATGATGCCATGAAAGAAAATCGAATTAACGCCATGATCGCCATAGCCACCGTCGTGGCCGCGGTGATCATGCTGGCCGCGCTGAGCTTCGCCATCGGTAAGTGGTCCCTTGGCGGGAAACACACCGAGCTGATCATCCAGTTCCCGAACGCTTCCGGCGTTAACGCCAATAGCGAGATCAAGTACGCCGGGGCGCCCGTCGGCCGGGTGAAGGAAGTGCGGCTGATCCCGCGCGAGAAGGAGACGGTCGATCCCCTCACCAAGCAGTACAATTGCGTCGAGGTCGTCGCCGAAATTGACCCGCAGCTGCAGGTCGGCGAAGACGTCAAGGCCACGATCAAGCAGGACGGACTCGGCATCGCCGCCAAGTACATTCTCCTGACACCTGGCCCCGACCGCGACAGCAAGGTCCTGGCCGATGGCGCCGTGCTCCAGGGCGAACCCGCCTTCGAGCTCACTGATCTGATGCAACCCGCCGGCGAGGCCCTCTCGCAGGCCAAGGCGCTGCTGAGCAATCTCTCCCCCATCATGGACCGGCTCGACGGCCTCAGCCAAACGCTGCAGACCAATCTGCCGCCCCTCATGACCCATGCGGATAAATTGATGAAGGACGGCGATGGTGTCGTCGCGAACTTCAATACCCCGGAGGGTCGTGAACGGCTGCAAAACATCATGGCCAGCCTGACGGTGGCGACGGAAAATCTGAAAGTCGTCAGCTCCAATGCGAAGGCCCTCACCGCGACCCTGGCCGCGAAGCCTTGGCGCGTGTTCTGGGGTGGCGGCACGGTGTCCGCTCCTCCCGAGGGCGATGTTCTCAAGTCGGACAAGGTCATCCGACTCAAGCCCGACGTCGAGGTGAGCGGCTCCAAGCCGCCCGCCGATCCCACCCCCAGCGTCGAGAATAAGAAGTCGCCTTAGGCTCACGTTTCGCTTTGGTTCCATGTCCGTTGTCTACACGAACGAAACCGGGCAGCGGCTGGAACTGGGTGGCGAACAGACCTTCGAGGAGGTCTCCGATCTCCTGAGCCGGCTGCTCAAGCCCGGCAGCAGTCTCACCGTCCAACTTGCCTCGGGCCTGGGAATCGATTTTCAAATGCAACCCAGCGGAAAGCTCTGGGTGGAGTTTTACGCCGACGAAGTCTCCAGCGCCATCGTCACGACGGCGGTTGCCCTGCAAGTTCTGCGGCGCGCTTTCGAGGGAGCGAACAGCGGGATCAAAGAGAAATACGCCGATCTGATCTCCGAGTGGGAATACTAGAGCGGCTCCATTTAGATAGTCGCTCCCAAGTCAGTCATCCTGAGCTTGTCGAAGGATCAGTTCCGCCTCGGTAAAAACGAGAGGCAACCGGCCTGATCCTTCGACAAGCTCAGGATGACTGACTTTTTCAGCAAGCTCCTGGTGCGCCTGATGTCCCTCTCCGAGTAAGCCGAGATGAATCTCAATTACTCGGGCTAAATTCGCGCAGGCGGCCGGTGGCGGCCAGCTTGATCCACTCCCAGCGCTTGTTGATCGTCAGGCGGGGCGAGAAAAGCGGCTCGAATCCGGTCAGGTCCTGGTCCATGGCGGCGCGGCTGACCCGCGCAAAGACCTCATTGCATTCCTGAGCAATCCGGCCCTCATCGCACTCGACGGCGGGGAAAGGCCGGCCCACCTCGATCAGGACATTGGGCCGGTCCTCACGGAAGAAATCGTAACGCATCGCCACCGGCACGAGCAGGGCATGAGGCGAGCTCTTCGCCAGATAATCGGTGCCGGGCCTGATCTCGACCGGTTCATTCTGGCGGCAGAGCTTCCCCTGCGGAAAAATCCAGATGGCGGTCTCGTTTTTTTGCAGCAAACGCTGGGCATACCGCAAGGAGGCAGCGGAGCGAAGCGGGCTGCTCAGATCAACCGAAAACGCACCCAGCCAGGTGAAGAAGCGATAATGCTTCAACTGCTTCTCCTCCATCATGCAATAGCCCGCCTTGTGCGCCATCTGCCGGGTGAGTAGATAAACGATCAGCCCGTCCCACCAATTCGTGTGATTGCAAAAAAGCAGGATCGGCCGGTCATGGGGCAGGTTCCGCAAGTTCTCCAACCCCCGGCAAGCCAGGGTGTGAAAAGCCCGCCGGGTCAGCCAGCGGAAATAGACAAAAAGGAAGGCGTCCAGGATGTCGTTTTTGTTGGCGGCAATCACCACCTTAGCCTAGGAGCTTCTTCGCCTCCCGCAAGAGCGACGTGGCTCAGGGGGCCCTCCTCAATCGGGCTAGTCAATGGGACTAAACCGGCTTCGAGGAAGCAGGAGGCCGGGTGAAAAGCACCATCAGCGACAAGCCCAGCTTACGGCCAAACGATACCCGCGCCCGTCGGCGAAAGACCTGGTAGTTGGCCCGCTCGATCTCGTCCAGGATCGCGCCATAAATCGTGCTCATTAGCCGTACCGTGAGCTGCGAACCATCGCGCGGCAATCCGGCGATGCCCGCCTGCGCATGGCCGTAGTAGGAGCGGGCGCGTCCAATCTGGAAGCGCATCATGGCGCAGAAGGGATCGCCCGTCCGTTGCCGGGCGATGTCCTCATCCGTCAGGCCGAACTTTTCCAGTTCGCTGGCGGGAAGATAGAGCCGGTCCCGCTCCCAATCCTCGCCGATGTCGCGCAGGATATTGGTCAACTGCATCGCCGTGCCGAGATCGCGCGCGGGCTTCAACAATTCCGGCGACGGCTTCGTGAGCACGTAGACCATGATCAATCCGACCACGGCCGCCACATGATAACAGTAGCGATCCAGTTCCTCCCACGTTTCGATCCGCACCCGGCCGCGGTCCATCTCCACGCCCACGAGCAGCTCTTCAAAGTAACTTTTTGGAATGGCCCGGCGCTGGCTGGTCTCGCGGAAGGCGGTAAGCCAGGGTAGCGCCGCGAGCAGCGAGTCGGGCGGCGATTCCGAGGCGTAGGCCGCCTCAAGCAGCGTTCTCAGCTCCCCGAAGGCCCTCACCCGTGCGGCTTCATCGGGCGCGAGATCGATCCGGTCGTCGACATACCGGCAGAAGGCGTAGATCGCGTAAGCATCGCCCCGTTTCGAGCGCGGCAGCATGTGGGAGGCAAAGTAGAACGTCTTTGCGTGGTGCTGCGTCATGCGCCGGCAGGCTTCGCGCGACTGGGACAATGAGGGAATGGAATCCATGCTTGGAAATAGGGAGGCGAAGAAAGAGGCCCGCCCGGTGAAACTACTGCGTGCCGGTCTGCTCGGTCTGCTGCCGCACCATGGCAACAGCCTCGCGAAGGCCCGCGCGCTGGTCTGTCGTCAGCGAGGAATGATCCATCGCCGTCTCGGCTTTTTGGAAAAGCACTTCCATGCGGCGAGTGAGTTCGCCGACGGCGCCCGATTTATCGATCAGCTGCTCGATCTTGCTGACCGACGCGTCGTTGGAGGCGCGGGTGCTCAGGCAAAGCTGGAGGAAACTGCGGTCGAGATCGTCGAGGCGATCGTAGGCGATGCGCAGAAGCAGTGTCTTCTTTCCCTCAAGCAAATCGGTCTGGCGCAGACGGTCGATGCCCTTGAATTTCTGGTACTCGATGATGTCGTTCTGGATCTGGAAGGCCAGGCCGACCGGCTCGATCAGTTCGGCCAGTTCATGCAAAAGCTCTTCGCTTCCGCCAGCCAGCAACGCGCCGAGGACGAGCGGCGCCTCGAAAGTGTAGCGCGTGGTCTTCAAGGCGTACATGCGCTCGATGTCGTGCTCTGCCACGCGCGCGATATCGCGGGTGCCGAGCAGGATGTCGTAGATTTCGCCCGCGCCGGTATCGGTGATGTAGTGCAACGACCGGGAAAGCGCGGCATCGCGCAACGCGGGGTCGAAATCGATGGAGCGAAGCGTGTCGATGGCCAGCGCGAAAAGAATATCACCGATCACCACCGCGACATTCGCGCCCACGCGGGCGGCATCGTCCATGCGGCCCAGCCGTTCCTCGACCAGTTTATGAAAGGTGGGCAGGCCGCGACGGCGCTCCGATTGGTCGATGACGTCATCGTGAACCAGGATGAAGGCGTGGAGCAATTCGAGCGAAAGGGCGGCCCGTTGCAGCGAGATATTCTCCAGGGAACGCTCACCGCCAAAGACGCGATAAGCGCCGAGAAGCAGCATCGGGCGAATGCGCTTGCCGCGACGTGCCACGAACTCGGTCATGTCCAGGTAAAGCGGCTCGAAAAGCTCGCCATAGGCGTAGCGTTCGGCGTTCTCCTGAAAGAAACGCGCGAGAAAAGATTCAAAGACGGGAGACGCCTGCTGCAACTCTGCGCGAAGAGATAAAGCGAATGAACTCATGATTTCCGGAAGGAAAGACGATTGTAGTTCATCGGCCTAGAATCCTAGGGGATAAACCTCTTTCCGCAAAGAGTGAAGTCAGGGCAGCGGCAGTTCCACGGCGTGGCCGCCGCGGGCACTGAGATGCAGCGCTTCGGTGAATTCCAGGTATTGCACGCCTGTCTCGAAGCTCGGCTCGGGATGATTGCCGGTGAGAACCGCGTCGATAAAGTCCTCCTCCACGGTCCATGGGGTGACGAGTTCTGGAGGGACCTCGAGTGACTGCAATTCCCGGTCTCCCCGGCGTCCACCAAGAATTTCATCGCGGGTAAAATTATAGACCAGCGTCCCGTCACGACCGTAAATAGTCAGCGTCTCATCCGGCGGAAATTGCGCCACGCCACTCCATTCCAGCATCCCCGCGAGCCCGTTCGACCATTGGCCGAAGACCTGCACCACATCGGGGACATGCACGACGTAACCGCCGCGCTTCGGCACAGAGACCTTCATCTGCGCATGCAGGCGGCGAGGCGCGCCGAGCCACCGTTGCAGAACCTCCGCGTAGATCCCCACCGCGAGCGTGTTCAGCCCGCTGAGCTCGGTCCGTTGACGCCAATGCGGCGCCGCCAATGGATCGGAAAATTGGTCATTCACCGCGGTCAGGCGGAAATGCCACGGCTCGCCGATATAGCCATCGCGGAGAAGCTTCTGGAAAAACCGCCCTCCGCGCATCCCGTGAGGCGCGGGACACAGCATCGTGACCAGTTGCGGCTGGGCCTGGGCCGCACTCAACATTTCCCTGCCCTCGCGCAAGTTCATCGCCATCCGCGCCTGACAGAAAACATGCTTCCCTGCCTCGAGAGCGGAAACAGTGATCGGCGCATGCAGATGAGGCGGCGTACCGATCCAGATGATGTCGAGGTCAGGACGGTCGATCATTTCCGCCCAGTCGTTCATCACGTCCGGCACTTGGAATTCATCGGCAAAATGCTGGGCGGATTCGAGTCCCGAATTGCACACGGCAACGACCTGCACATTCGGGAGGGAGGCGAGGCCGGGCATATGGCGTTGGCGCACAATGCCGCCAGCGCCCACGATCCCGATCCTCAATTTTTTAGCGGCGTTGCGGTTCATATGGACACCAATTCCTTTTGTGCTGCGATAGTTGTGGAAGTTTCCGGCTTCCAGTCGCGCAGTTCACGCTGATAAATCACCACTTGTTTCACGCGATTCGTGATTTCTTTCAAGTCTTCATCGCGGATTGTCGCGCCGATGGAAAAGCGGACGGTGGCGGCCGCCCAATCGGAGGGCACCCCCATCGCGGCAAGAACATGCGAGGGCTGGACCGAACCCACCAGGCAGGCCGAGCCGCTCGAGATGGCGAGTCCCGCGAGATCAAGCGCGATCAGGAGATCCTCGCCGTGCAGTCCCTGAAAACTGACGTTGAGCGTATTGGGCACGCGCCGCGTGGGGTGACCGTTGCGGCGGATGCCCCCGAGCAAGCGCAGTTCCTGCCAAAGCGCCTCGATCCACCGGGCCTGCCGCTCCAGCTCGATGGGATCGATCGAGCCATGGCGGCGAACCGCCTCGGCCAGTCCTGCAATCGCGGGTGCGTTCTCGGTACCAGGGCGCCGCTCGTTCTCATGCGAGCCGCCTTCCATCAGGCGCGTGATCGGAATGCCGTTCCTGAGCCAGAGCACTCCCGCGCCGAGCGGGCCGTGAAATTTATGGGCGGTGAGGCTCAACGCGCTGACCTGCCAGCCCGCCAGGTCGAGCGTTTCCTTCCCCACGCTTTGAACCGCATCGGTGTGGAAAAGCACGCCGCTTTTTGCGCAGATGGCGCCGATCTCGCGCATGGGCTGGCGAACGCCGGTCTCATTATTGGCGCTCATAATCGACACCAGAATGGTATCGGGACGGATCGCCCGGGTGAGTTCGTCGAGATCGATCAGCCCCTCCGCATCCACCTCGAGCCAGGTGACGGTAAAACCTTCGCGGGCTTCCAAGGCCTGAAAAGTGTGGAACACGGCGTGGTGTTCGGTCTTGGCCGTGATGAGATGTTTTCCCCTCCCTGCGTGTGCCTGCGCCAGGCCCCGCAGGGCGAGATTGCAGCTCTCCGTGCCGCCGCTGGTGAAGATGATCTCGGACGGCTTCGCCTTCAGCCAGGAGGCGACTTCATCCCGCGCCGCATCGATGGCCCCGCGCGCCCGGCGGCCTTCCGCGTGGAGGCTGGAGGGATTACCAAGCGGCCCGGAGAGCAGCGACTCCATGGCCGCCCGCACCTGGGGATCAAGCGCTGTCGTCGCATTGTCATCCAGGTAGTAGCGCGCCATGGTCCTTCCGATCAAATAATCCAGTCCCCCGCCAATCGCTGGCGCGAGTGAATGCTGATTTGTTGGGCTTCGAAGAAGACGACCGAATCTGCCGGAATGGAGCGGGTAAGCCACACGTTACCGCCGATGACCGTGCGGTCGCCGATGACCGTGTCGCCGCCGACGATGGTCGCGCCCGCATAGATGGTCACATCGTCGCCGATGGTGGGATGCCGCTTGCCGCCGAGCGCCATGCCCTGCTCATCACGCTGAACATGCTTGGCCAGGCTGCGCGCCACGAGGCCGACGCCCTGGTAAAGTCGCACCCGATTTCCGATCTTCGTCGTGCCGCCGATCACCACGCCCGTGCCGTGATCGATGAAAAAATGAGTGCCGATATCGGCGCCCGGATGGATATCGATACCAGTGCGGCTATGGGCCCATTCGGTCATCATGCGCGGCAGAAAAGCCACGCCCATGACGTGCAAAATATGGGCGAGACGGAAGACCGCCACCGCTTCCACGCCGGGATAGGCCAGCACGACTTCCTCACGGGTGCCCGCCGCGGGGTCGCCTTGGAAGGCAGCCTCCACATCCGTTTGCACCAGGCCGCGAACTTCGGGAAGTTTGCGCAGAAAGGCCAGCGCGAGACTCTCTGCCTCTTCACCGGCGATGGGATGGACTTCGAGGCTCTTGGCGATTTCGCGTTCGAGCCGCTTTTGCAGGCTGCTCAGTTGCAGGGCGGTCTCATGCGGCAGATCGCGGACGAGCACTTTTTGCTCGGAAATGAAACCGGGAAAGATGACGTGAAGCAGGTCCTGAGTGAGCGCCGCCACCGCCATCTTCGAGGGCAAGTGGCCGCCATTCAGGTGCTTGATCCCGCCGCAGGAGGCGTAGGATTCCAGCAGTTGCTCAACAAGTCGGTCCATCGGATGATCCATATCGGGCTTAGCCTATCGGAAAATCGCCCGCCTGCAAATGCGTGAGAAAAGTGACGATTTGCACTGGACGAACGTCGTGTATATTAGAGACCAGTCAGGAACGCTATGAAAACCACTCGCGCGCTCGCCATTTGCTGCTCGCTGACGCTTTTGTCTTCTGGCGGAATCTCTCGGGCAGACGATATAACAGCCAAAGCGGCCCCTGCTCCGCCCCCCGCCGCGACAGAGACGGCCGTTTCACCCACCCCGACGCCGCCCCCCAAGCAGGATACGCCCGTGCCGACGATCGGCGTGCCCAGGGACAGCCACGAACAAGAGGCGAAGGCCAAGCGTGAACAGGAACGGGAAGCCCGGGCTGAGCTGGCGGAAGCGGAACAGATGGCCGATGCCGCCATCGCGGCGCAGAATACCTCGCCCTCCACGGCTAATGCCACGTCCGAAAATAATGCGGGCTTTGTTCCGGTCACGGCCAGTGAGGCCGGCCCCGACCATCACAGCATGACCGGCCTGGTCATGTCCTCCCATTATCTCGGGCCCGATTATTCCGATCACCGCCATCATTCGATGAGCGAGTTGTTTTAGGGCGGGTTCCGGTTAGCCGGTAGCCGCCCGCCCGATCACTCCGCCACTTCCGAGAAAATCGCGCTGACTTCATCCTCGGAAAAACGGTCGGTGTGCTGGGCCCGGCAGAGTTTCGAATAAAGGCCGTTCTGGCCGATCAGCTCGTCATGCGTGCCACGTTCGAGAATCCGGCCTTTTTGCAAGACGAGGATCAAGTCGGCATGGCGCACGGTCGAGAGGCGATGGGCAATGACAAATGACGTACGCCCGGTGAGCAGATGTTGCAGCGCCTGTTGAATCAACTGCTCGGTCGCCGTGTCCACACTGGCGGTCGCCTCATCGAGGACGAGCACGGGAGGATTCTTCAATAACGCGCGGGCGATGGAAATGCGCTGCTTCTCGCCGACCGAGAGTTTCACCCCGCGCTCGCCGACATGCGTGTCGTATCCCTCCGGCAAGGCCGCCACGAAATCATGCACGCAGGCCGCGCGGGCCATTTGCTCGATCTCCTGCCGCGTGGCGTCGGGACGGCCAAAGCGAAGGTTGTCGAGAATGGTGCCGTTGAAGAGGAAGGTCTCCTGCGAGACAACGCCGATCTGCTCGCGTAATTCGAGCAGCGGAATGTCGCGGACGCTGCGACCATCGAGCAGGATCTCGCCGCCGGTCGATTCGTAGAAGCGGCTCAGTAGCGAGACCAGCGTTGATTTGCCCGCGCCGGTGGGGCCGACCAGCGCCACGCATTGGCCGGGCCGGACGCTGAGATTGATGTCATGCAGGGCCGTGACATCGGAGCGGTAGGCGAACTCCACTTGGTGGTACTCGACCTTTCCCGCCGCCCGGACCAGAGGCTGGCCGGTGGCCTTACCATAATCTTCCGTGGGGGCGTCGAGGATTTCCGCCACTCGTTCACTCGAGGCGCGCCCCGCCTGGTAAAGCTGGTTGATCTGGTGCAGTTGCGCGACCGGCGCGTAGAACATCGCCACGAAAAGAAAGAACGTGAAAAGCTCGCCATAGGTCATGGTCCCGGCAAGCACGTCCAGTCCGCCAACATAAAGCACAATGGCGCTGCCAAGCGCGCCGAAGAAAGCCATCGTCGAGGAATAGACGGACCACGTGCGCATGATGACCAATTGGGTCTCGCCGACCAGACGCGCGGAGGTGGAAAAGCGGTCCAATTCCGTTTCCTCGCGTGCGTAGGATTTGATTTGGCGCACTCCCTGAAGGTTATCCAGCAGGAGCGAATTCATGGCCGATGCAGCCTTGCGTTGCTCGCGATACCTGGACTTGGCGGTGAGAGTGTACCAGACCACTCCGGCGAAAAGGAGCGGCATCGGAAGCAGCATCCAGGCGGCCAAGCGCGCGTTGAGGCTGAACAGAAAAATGCCCACACCGATGATCTGCAAGATGGCAATCAGGCCCTGTTCCACACCATCGATCAACACCCGTTCCATCGCGGTAACGTCGTCAATCACGCGCGTGATGATGTCGCCGGTGGCGCGTTGATCATACCAGCGCAACGGTAAGCGCTGGAGCGTCTGGTAAAGATCGCGGCGCAGATCGAAGATCACTTTTTGCTCAAAGGTGTTGTTGAAGCGAATGCGCAAGGCATTGAGCGCGTTCTGGGCGAAAAAAGCCGCCACAACCACGAGCACGTAAGGGAGCAGAAGGTCGGCCCGTTTCGGAATCAAAACGTTATCGATGACCAGACCCGTGATTTTGGGAAAAACGAGGCCGGAAAGCGTGCCCGCAATGGCGGCGCCAAATGTTGCGGCACACAGGAGCGGATAAACGCGGGCATAGACCCAGACGCGGCGAAAGGTTTTCATTCTATTTAAAAACGGCGGCATTCCAACCTGCTCGGATGATTCGTCCCGAAAAAATTCGCGGGACTAACGAGGGCCGGTCTTTCAACCGGTTCAGGATGACGGGCAACCAACTACACATTAAACCGGAACTCGAGCACGTCGCCGTCCTGCACGGTGTACTCCTTGCCTTCGATGCGGAGGCGTCCGGCCTCGCGGGCCTTGGCGAAGGAGCCGAGCGAAACGAGCTCGTCGTAGGCGGTGCATTCGGCGGCGATGAAGCCGCGCTCGAAATCGGAGTGGATGACGCCGGCGGCGGCGGGGGCCTTGTCGCCGGTATGGATCGTCCAAGCACGGGTTTCCTTTTCGCCGGTGGTGAAATAAGTGCGCAGGCCGAGGAGATGATACGCGGCACGGATCAGAGCACCGACGCCCGATTCTTTGACACCGAGGCTCTCGAGATATTCCTTCTGCTCGTCCTCGCTGAGATCGACGAGATCGGATTCGATCTGGGCGGAGATGATGACGGCTTCGGTATTGAGATGGGTCTTCACGTACTCGCGGACCGCCTTGACGTGCGGGTTCGCGTCGGGCGCGGCGAGTTCTTTCTCCGCCACGTTGCAGGCAAAAAGAGTCGGCTTGCTGGTGAGAAGAAAGAAGCCCTTGAGCAGCGCTTTTTCGTCCGGGCTGGCATCCAGCATGATGGCAGGCTTACCGCTGTTGAGATGGGGCTGAAGCTTCTCAATCAGATCGTTCTCGGCCTTGGCCAGCTTGTCACCACCACGGGCGGCCTTGGTGTTCTTGTCCTTCCGCTTTTCCACGGCAGCAAGATCGGCGAGGACCAACTCGGTCGTGATCACTTCAATATCGCGCACAGGATCGACCGTACCCGAAACGTGCAGGATGTCGGAGTCCTCGAAACAGCGGACAACCTGGATGATCGCATCCACCTCGCGGATATGCGTCAGGAACTTGTTTCCAAGCCCCTCGCCCGTGCTCGCTCCCTTGACCAGCCCGGCGATATCAACGAATTCAAAGACGGCGGGAATCAGCTTCAGCGATTTGGAGATGGCGGAGAGTTTCGCCAAACGTTCGTCGGGCACGGTGACGATACCCTGGTTGGGCTCGATGGTGCAAAACGGATAGTTGGCCGCCTGGGCGTTGCGGGTACGGGTGACCGCGTTAAAAAGAGTGCTCTTGCCCACATTGGGGAGACCGACGATTCCGGCGCGTAACATAAGGGGGCAAGCCTAGCTTTCCACCGGACGATTGCAAGGACGGGCGGTGGAGATATTGCCCTAATTCTCAGCCAGGATAATATTTCATGCTAGGCTGTAATCATGCCGCTTTCTTTGGAAGCTCCCGCCCAAGAGGAATGGCGGGCCCTTGGCCCCTCCCATCTTCCCTCACAACGGGTCACGCGGTATCAAGGCGAAAACGAGCGGCGTTTTCTCCGGGATTTTGCGTCGGAGGACAGGCGATTGCTCAGCGCCATTTACCAGACGCTGATCAGTCTCTATTCGGAACTGAAGCCCTTTTATCATGATCAAGGCAGGAGCGGGGAGATCTTACAACGTTTCATCGCCAGCGAGAAGTATCCCGGGTTGAGCAACCAGATGCGCTATTTTGGACATGCCACCCAAGCCAGTTCTTCCGTGCCTGATTGCGCCCGCGCCATTCACGACCTCCGGGGCGGGGCCTTTCAGGCCCTTTCTTTGAGACTGGAGCTTTTCAGTTCCTCTCTGGAAACCTCCCCCGGAGCGCAGATCTTTTTTCTCGTCCGGGACCATTTGAAAATCATGCGCAATTGTGTGGCCGACCTGGACGCCGAACGCTTCGCCAAAGATTCGGCCCGAAAGGCGCATGCCGCCTCCCTTTTGGTGGAAAAATGGTCCATGGCGGAATTCAACGCCGTTGCCCGCCCTGTGAAAGTTTCCGTCAATTGTTTGTACGAGGGCACGCTCTGCGAATCGTGCCTGGAATTCAGCACCCTGGATCGCGTCCTCTACAATTTGATGAATAATGCCGCTGAGCATACGTCGGATGGAAAGGTCTATCTCAGCCTGCTGCCCATCCCGGAAGACAAGCCCGAGCACGTCCGATTCGTCATCGCGAACGCCATTTCCCCGCTACATCGGAACGTCCTGGCAACGGCTTTCCCGGGCGACCTGACCGATCTTTTACGAGGCGGCTTTACCACCGGCGGACATGGATTGGGCACGCGAATTTCCGCCGACTTCTGTGCCCACGCCTATGGTGTGGAAGACTTTGAGGAGGCGCGAAACACAGGCTACTTTGGCGCGAAACTGGACCGGAATTTCTTCGTCACCTGGTTCCACTGGCCCTTGGAGAATCACTAAATTCGGGGTCTCTGGGAGTTTGCCGAAAAGGATCGCTCTCAAAAATTTCGGTCATCCTGAGCTTGTCGAAGGATCAGGTCGGTCGCCTCCTGATTACCAAGGCAAAACTGATCCTTCGACAAGCTCAGGATGACGGCCTTTTCTGCAAGCGCCTAACGAGGATCGTTGCCGCGAAACGTATGTAGCGTGCGGATGTCGTGCACGAACGGATCGTCGAGATGGATCTGCTTCCCCTCCCCGATGTAAATCAGGTCCCAATCGATGACATAGGAAAGCTTCTTGTGCAGGATGGTTCGCATCGCTTCGCTGCGCAGATTGGCGCGAGTATTGGGCGGCGGCTGGAGGAAGAAGTCGCGCTTGGCCAGACCGGGCAGGCCCTGCTGGTTGAGCGCGGTACCCGGAAGTCCGGCCAGAAGCGACTTAGCCGGGTTAAGCTGGTGATACTCGAGGTCGAGGCTTTCCAGCCAGGTGTCGCGCCAGGTGATGCCCTCGGCCTTGATGAAGGACTCGAGTAAATACTGCTTCGTGATCCAGTCGATCTTGCCGATCAGCGCGTGGGGATCGTTTCGCAATTTATCGAGAGAGAAACGCCAGGCTTCGACCGTCCATTTGCCGTCCGCATCGAGATCGATCTTGCCGGAGGTGGCGGCGGCGAGAAATTCCTCCAGCACGTCGAGCGCGGAACGCTCATGGCGATTGGCCAGTTCCACTTTCCACGGGCCGTTGGGCATGTGGGACAACTTGCGCATGGAGCAAACCGGCTCGTGCAGCGCGATCTCCGGCAGCGCGTCGGCTTCCAGCAGATCGAGCATCAGCGCGGTCGTGCCGACTTTCAGCGCGTTGCAGAAGGGCAGCAGATTGGAATCGCCCAGCAGCAGGTGCAACCGGCGAAACCGGCGGTAATCGGCCAGCGGCTCGTCGCGGGCGTTGATGAGCGCGCGGTTGAATTGCACCCACTCGTAAATATCGGTCTGGATGAAATCGGCCCGCTGCGAAATCTGGTAGGGCACGAACTCGCTGTTCTCCATCTTGCCGTAACGGCGCGGCGCCAATGTCATGCCGACGCGGCCCGCCCCGACGAGCAAGATCCGCACGGCGAGGAAGGTGAGCAGCGTGTCGATGTTGCGCTTGTTCAGCGGGGCATCGCGGTGGAGCAGGTAGTTCTCGTGGCAGCCGAACGTCGCGCTCGTGTAGTGATCGATGTTGTTCTTGAGAAAGGAGACCTCGGAGGCGAGATGCAATTCCTGGAGCGATTGTTGCAGGAGCACTTCACCGACCTGGTCGTAGGCGACGACATCGGCCAGCGAGAGACATTCCGGCGTGCAATACTCGACATGGCCCATGTCGAGGTAGAGCCGTCCGCCGTTGAAGAGAAAGCCGCCGTTGCCCGCGGGCTCATCGTAATCGCGATCGTGCAGATCGATCAGGCCCAGTTTCTTTTTCTTGAAGATGTAATCGCGAACTCGCGTCGGCACCGCCGGGAGCCCGAACGATTCAGGCGCCAGACAACCATACTCGGTTTCCAAACCGGCAAGCCGCTTCATGCTTAAAGAGTACCGGCCTTTTACGACCTGCCAACAGAAAGGTAATCTTCAGATCGCGTGAAGGAGGCGCCCGCGACGGACGGCGGCGGATCAAAATCATCCCCGCAGAAAGACTTCACCCGCGCCTGCCGCGATGATCACCACCAGCCAGGGCGGTGCTTTTGCCACGACAAGCAAAAGGTAGGCACCCAGCGCCACGAGAAAATCAGCGACGCCATGGACCGCGCTCGTCCATACCGGATGGATCAGCGCGGCCAAAAGCACGCCAACCACCGCGGCATTCGCACCCTGAAGGGACGCCTGTGCAAAGGGCTGCCGCCGCAATGAAATCCAAAACGGGAGCGCGCCAAATACCAGCAGGACAGCCGGTGCATAAAGCGCCAGCAGACACCACGCCGCGCCCGCCCAACCGTTCGGCTCCGGCTTCATGATCGCACCCAGGTAGGAGGCGAAGGAAAAGAGCGGACCGGGCAGCGCTTGGGCAGCTCCATAACCCGCGAGAAATTTATCCTCGGGCACCCAACCCGGATTCACCACGGCGGTCTGGAGCAGCGGCAGCACGACATGGCCGCCGCCGAAGACCAGCGCACCCGCGCGATAAAGACTGTCGAACGTCGCCAGCGCCGGATTCGGGGTAACGACGCGAAGAAGCGGCAAACCCACCAGCAGCGCCGCGAAGATCGCGAGCAGGATCGCACCGAGCCGGGAGCCATAAGGCACATCCAGGTCGTCGCGCGCTTGTGGCGAGGTGTCGGAACCTCGTCTTTTCTGTCCGAAAAAGAGCCAGCCGAGCAGGCCCCCCGACGCAATAACGGCCAGTTGCGCCAGTCCCGATCCCCAGGCGAGAACCGCAACGCTTCCCGCCAAGGCGATACCGGCGGCAAAGATATTCCGACAGAATTTTCCCGCCATGGTCAGCACGGCCTGCGCGACCACCGCGACCGCGGCGAGCTTCAGTCCCGCCAGCCAACCGGCATGTTTCAGATCGCCCAGATAACCCACGCCATAAGCGAAACCGGTCATGAGCAAAGCGGAGGGCAAGGTGAACCCGAGCCAGGCCGCGAGCGCGCCCCGCCAGCGCGCGCGATGCAGACCGATGACGAGGCCCACCTGGCTGCTCGCCGGTCCCGGAAGAAATTGCGCGAGCGCAATCACGTCGGCGAAGGCCGCCTCCTCCAGCCATTTGCGGCGCACGACAAACTCCTCGTGAAAGTAACCAAGATGAGCCACCGGGCCGCCGAAGGAAGTCACGCCCAGGCGAAGGAAGACAAGGAAAGTTTCCCGGAAGGAAGATGGGGGATTCATGGGACTTCTCTCAAAGGATTCCTTTCAGGAGAAGTGCGAGATTCCCCGGCAGCTCATCTTTCGGCAAGCTCGCGATGTCGGATTTTTTGGCATTCAGCAAGTGGCTAAAGCTTGACCCTTGGCACGGGGATTGCACTATCGGGGACCCACGAGATCGCCAGACGTTAGGCGATTTTTTACTTTAAAAGTGTAAAAAGCCATTTACCCTCGAGCTATGAACAATCGGCCTTCTGTCGCCCCGATTCTCTCCGTTCTCGTTGGTTCTTTTCTTCTTTCCCTCCCCCTTTCCGCCGCGGAGCCCTTGCCCGCAGGAAATCCGGCCACGCCGCCCACGGTCAAGCCGCTAGCCTCGCCGCCCGCCTCCGCGCCTGGGGATAGTCCGGCCAGCACCACGCCTGCCGCCCCGCAGTCCGAGGCACCGCTTACCTACACGGTCAAATCCGGCGACTCGCTGTGGGATGTCGCGCATAAGTTTCATACCACGGTCACGAAACTCAAAAAGGCCAACAACCTCAAGAAGACCCATATCAAGCCCGGCCAGGTGCTGCAAATTCCCGGTGGAAAAACCGCCAGCAGCCCCACGGGCAAGCCAGCCAAGAACGCCTCCCTTCCGGAAAAGAAGAGCAAGGAAATCGCCTTTCATTCCACACACCGGGCCGAACCGGTGCAGGATTTTGATCTGCCTGCCTCCACCTTCGCCTCCTGCCCAGTCCCTGCGGCTTCCGCAACGGATGTGGATGAGCCCGCGCTTACGCCTCCTCCCGTCCCGGTGGCCAACAATATTCCCGCGAAGGAAGAACCTTCCCCCGAGCTAGCCGACACCGATGCGCCGGTAACGCCCGCCGTCTCCAAAGCGCCCGTTCGTTCCACGCTGCCGCCTCCCCTTTCCCCGCGTCCGGCCCCAACCGCGATGACGACCTTGAAGACTCCGTCGTATTCCTATTCCGCGACGACTCCCGCCCCCCAGCCGGTGCATCGCGGCCTCTTCAGCTTCTTTTACACGCCGCCGCCAGCCGCCGATTGGGGCTCGCGTTTTACCCAGGTGGCCCGTGATCTCGGTAACCGGGATATCGATTACGACGATGCCTGGTGCCCGCCGGGCGAGGCCCATTCCTGGGCGATGGATTGCTCCAACACGACTCGATACCTCTACAAGGTCACGACCGGCATCCAGCTTCCCCGCACGGCCTCGGACCAATATTACTACCTCCATCTTCAGAACAAAGCCTGGGACGTGCCCCAGACGTCGACCGGCTTTGCCGACTGCAATTATCTCCGGCAGAATCTCAAGCCCGGCGACCTCCTCTTCTGGGAAAACACTTACAAGCCGGAACGCCAGCCGCCGATCACCCACGTGATGGTTTATCTCGGAACCAACGCCCGCGGCCAGTGGACCATGGCAGGCTCCCAGACGGGCCGGGGCGGCGAACATAACCGGCGTCATGGCGGGCCCGATATCTACGTCTTCGATCCCACGAAGCCCTGCGGCGGTTACACGACGTGGATGGGCCTCGTCCATCACCAAGGCCGCTTCTGCGCCTACGGCCGTCCCCTGGAAGCCGACAAAGCCAAGCTCGCGGTCGCGGCGAACGATTGATTTCCTGATCGTTTCAGGCCCGATCCTGCCGATTCCAGAATATTATGTATTATCTCTGGATGAATGACGCCCAGGTCGGGCCTTTCTCACTCGAACAATTACGGGCCTTCGTGAAAGAAGGTTCCATCAACGCGAAGACCCTCTTTTGGCAGGAAGGGATGACCGAATGGACAGCACTGGAAACCATTCAGGGACTATTCTCCGAGCCCACGTCGGCCATGCGCATCAGCGGATTTTGGGTGCGAATTGGCGCGTGGGTTCTGGACGCGTTGATCCTGGGCATCCCGGCCCTTTTCGTCGGTTTCTTTTTATTCGATTTCTTTGCGAGGCTCGGTGCGGCCGGCCACCTACTTGGCCTGGGCATCGGTCTTTGCTACTTTGGCCTGCTCAACAGCTCTCTTGGGAAGGGCCAGACCTTAGGCGAGCGTCTCGTCGGCATCGAAGTGGTGGATCGGGAAGGACGTCATCTATCCCCTGCCCGATCCCTGCTTCGCTATGCGATCCTGGCCACGCCGTTTTATCTCAGTGGCATCCCGGCGCTCGCGGGCCTGTCGCTGACCTCTTGGGGCTATATTGTGATCAGCGATATCGTCTTCGCCTTTGGCTGGATGATTTTCTACCTGTATGTTTTTAATTCCCGGACCCGGCAATCGCTTCACGATCTGGTGGCGGGAAGCTATGTCGTGAAGACAAGCCGCCCCGGCGTTGTCGAGGCCCTTCCCGTCTGGAGAGGCCACTTTGTCATCGCGGGTCTTTCCCTATGTGCGCTTTTGGCCGTAAGCACCGTGGGGATGGCCCTTACGTTAAGATCGACGATTCTCGGGGTCTCTTTTCCCGATCTCCTCGTGCTTCAGCAGGCTCTGGCAGATTCGGGAGAGGTCAACAGCGCGAGCGTAAACGAAGGGACGAGTTGGAGCTCCTTTAATGGAGACGTTCAGAAAACAAAGGTCCTCTCTGTTGTGGTTAGCTGCAAAACCAGACCGGACGATTACGATATCGCGGCACAGAAGATGGCGGCGATCGTTCTCAGCCGCTATTCCCAGGTGGCGAAGGATGACCGGCTCGGTATCACCGTCGTATACGGTTACAATATCGGCATCGCAGCTTGGTCCACTTCCCGGGTTATCTCGCATACTCCTCAGGAATGGAAGCAACTACTCGCGTCCAGACCCTCCGCCTAGAATTTATTAACATAGATGTCGGCTTTGGGTTCAGATGCAAACCCTCTGGCGATCGGTCATGGAGAAAGGATTCTTAATTTCTGTCCAAAGCCGGGCCAGCGCCTATTCTGGGAAACAAACTTATGGGTAAATATATTCTCGGCTGTGGCGGCATTGCCGTCGTGGGGCTGATCATTCTAATTATTATTGGGGCGACCGTGGGCGGGAGCTACAATCACCTGGTCTCGCTCAAGCAGGGCGTCGATGCGCAATGGGCGGAGGTGCAGAACCAATACCAGCGCCGCGCCGATCTGATTCCGAATCTCGTCCAGACCGTCTCCGGCGCTGCGAATTTCGAGAAGTCGACCCTGACCGCCGTCACCGAGGCCCGCGCCAGTGTGGGCCAGGTGAAGATCGATCCCAACAGTGCCCCCAGCGACCCGGCCAAGCTCCAACAATATGAGCAGGCGCAGGGCTCGCTCGGCAATGCGTTGTCACGATTGCTGGTCGTCTCGGAAAATTATCCGCAGTTGAAATCGGACCAGAATTTCCTCGATCTCCAGGCGCAGTTGGAAGGGACGGAAAACCGGATCACCACCGCGCGGAATCATTTCAACGAAGCGGCGCAGTCTTACAATACGTCGGTCCAAAGCTTCCCCAATAATCTCCTGGCCGGGATGTTCGGCTTTACCCAGCGGCCTTATTTCGAGGCGAAAGCGGGCAGCGACGTCGCGCCGGCCGTCCATTTCGATTTCAACACGCCGACGAACGCGGCCCCGGCCCACTAAGCAGTGCCCTCTCCCATGATCCCGCTTTCCCGGGCCCGTTGGCGCTTGGGCTTCCTCTTCGCGGTATTGTGGCTGCTGGGGACGACGGCGGTGCTTTGGGCGGCGGGTGAAAATCTTCCAGCCAAGCCCGCCAACTACTTCACCGATCAGGCGGGGGTGGTCGATGCGGTCGTTGGACAGGCCATCGAACGGCAGTTACAACAATTCGAGCGCGACACTTCCAACCAGATCCTGGTCGCGATTTATCCGAGTCTCCCGGACGACGCGGAGGTGGCCCAGTATTCCATCGATACCTATAACTCGTGGCAGGTGGGTCAAAAGGGGAAAGACAACGGCGCGGTCCTCTTCGTTTTTGTCCAAAACCACCAGATGTTCATCTGCACGGGCCGGGGATTGGAAGGCGCCCTGCCGGATGCGATCTGCAACGACATCATCACGCAGATTCTCCGGCCTGCTTTTCGGCGCGGGGATTACTCGGACGGCATCCAGGCCGGGGTCAACGCGATCCTCGCCGCGACCAAAGGAGAGTATAAAGGCACGGGCACGACCGTTGACGAGCGGCGGGACTCCGATAGCCACCAACTCCCGCTTTGGGCCATCATCCTGATCATCGTTCTCTTTATCCTTGCCCGCTTCATCTTCCCGAATTCCGGCGGCGGTCCCATGATCTATACTGGCGGCGGCTGGGGCGGGGGTGGCGGCGGAGGGGGAGGTTATGGCGGTGGCGGTGGCTTTAGTGGAGGAGGAGGAAGCTCCGCGGGCGGCGGTGCCGGAGGAAGCTGGTGAGCATCATGAAAATCCGACACTTTCTCAATCGCGTGGAGCATGACCGCATCCATCAGGCGATTCAGGCCGCTGAACGGGGCACTGCGGGACGCGTCGTCATCTACATCAGCCGTCGCCGGGTCAAAGACGCCATGATTGAGGCTCATCGCCATTTCTCCCAACTGCATCTCGAAACGGAGGAGGAAAAATGCGGCCTGCTTCTTTTCCTCGCCCCCAAGACGCAAAAATTTGCGGTGCTGGGCGGAACGGCACTCCACGAAAAACTTGGACAGTCGTGGTGGGACCATCTCGCGCAAGCGATGACCGTTCACTTCAAGGCGGAACGATATACCGAAGGGATTCTTGCCGCGCTGGAGGAAGTGGGCGTTACCCTGAAAGCCCACTTCCCCAGCGACCAGCCCTCCTCTTCCTCAGGCGAAAAAGACCTGATCGAAGAGTAGACCGGCCAGGCAGTCGGGCGGCTTAACGATGTCCGCCGCCGCCGCCATGTCCGCCCCCTCCGCCGCCCGCGTGTCCGCCACCGCCACCTACATGGCCGCCGCCGCCGACGTGACCACCACCAATTGCCGCGCTATGAAAACTGCCGCCGCGGCCGCCACCGGAAAAGCCTCCACGCGAAGCGCCGCCATGGTAATGACTGTAGCCACCGTGATGATGATAATAGCCACCACGATAATATCCGCCTCCGCCAACGTATATGCCATCGTAGTAGCCGGGATACCCATAGTAATCGCTATCATCATATCCGTATCCATATCCATAACCATAACCGGGTCCGACCCCCACGGCGCAACCCGTGAGCAAGAGGGCCGGAAGCAGCAGAACTAATAAATTTCGTGCCTTCATAAGAAAAGCTAAGTGCTTTGTCTCAGCCGGGCAAATGGACTAGGCATTTGCCAGCTTATACCCCTAGGCCGTATGGAAGGATTAACTCTCGGGAAAGGCTCAAAATCGCTTTCCAGCCGACTCGTTCTCGATCCCTATTCGGCTTTCCGGATGGAAACGTCGTCGATATAGAAAGAGCCCGTTCCAGCCCAGCGGAAACTCATCTTCATGGAACCTACATCCTTTTGCTGCTTACTCTGGGACTCCCAGGAAATGATCTCCGAGACGTGCGACCATGAACCGGAGGTGCCGAACGGCTTGTTGATGTTAACGGAGGCCATTCCCTTGGCCACCCTCTGCTGGACGTACATGTAAAAGTAGGGGCTTTCAATATCACCATCGGTTTTCACATTGAAATTCAATTCATACCGGGTGCCCGCCTGAATCGGAACGTTGTATCGATAAATGATCGAATGCTGGTTCGAAGATGTCTCCTTGGAGGGATCGACAAAAAAACGGTTCTTGAACCAGGTATTCTGGAAATTCATCACATAAGCGCGCAGGGCGAACTTTCCCTTATGGTCCGCCGGCGGGGTAAAGCCAGGCTCAACATCCGCCGAAGTGGCCACCAACAATTCATAGGAATTGCCATATGGCGTCCCCAAAATCCAGTCCGTGGGAAGGTAAATCTTTGGATAGGGATTCTTGCCCTTCAAAGCCACCGGGGCGGTGGCAAATAACGGCTTTCCGGGTGTGCCCGTATTCGTCGCGTAAAGCATGCGCCCATCGGTGCTGCTGATGACGAGGTTGGGCAGTTTGTTGTCGTTAAGATCCACCACATTCACCGAGGTCAGTTGCCCGAATTGTTCCTGGTTTCCGACTCGGAGATGGCTTTCGGAAAAAGTGGCCGGACCGGAAGGATCGACCGTCGTATTGAGAAAAAGGTCGAGATAACCGGCGCGCTCACCACAGAGGACATCGGGCTTGCCGTCCCCGTTCCAATCGATCACCCGGGGCGTCAGGTGTTCGCGACCCATTCCTGGAATCAGTTTGACCGTGTGCGTCTCGTTGAAAATAGGGCGGCTATTGCTTCCCATATTATGAAGCAAATAGATGCTGTTGGCGGAATAAGTGCCCTCACCCATGATCAGGTCGAGCAGACCTTTGCCGCTCCAATCATAAAGACAGGGTGCGAGAAAATTGCACCAGAGCACCCCTTGGGAGCGGGTCGCGATATCGATATCGTCAAGATTCTGGGGCTGGCGAAAAACCGGCTGGGTGGGCGCGCCGATATTCGGCAGCATGTAGAGACTGCCATCGAACGTCCCCACCACGAGATCCAGTTTCCCATCGCCGTTGAAATCGGTCAACTGGATGCGGGGCGCCACATCGTTATGCTCCCCATCCTTGCCGAACCAGATGGGCATCACCTCTCCGTGGGTAAAGACCGCGTTCGTCTTGGTGCCGCTGTTCGGATAAAACCAGATAAACCCACGGGTATCGGCTACGACCAAATCAGGCAGGCCATCCCCGTTTAAATCACCCACGGCCACACTTGGACTAAAGTTGACCTCAACCACGGTGCCGCTGTCGCTGACCTGCAGTTCCTGGCCTATAATCACCTTCAGTTCGCCCGTATAACTGTTCACTCCGCCCCAGGGATTATCCACGTAAGGAGAGTTCTCGATGTTGAAATTCACCAAGGATGGTGAAGTGGAATCCGCCGAGAGGAAAAGAGGGGCCAAAACCGCAAAGCCCAGGATTAGACGGGCCGCGAAGCGCAGGCCAAAGGAAATATTTTTCACTTAAAAGACTGTTCCTTGCCATGTAGCTCTTGCGGACACAAAAATTGCATTCAATTCTTTATCCCTCCTTCCCCGGTGCTGGCAAGAACTATGCGGCGTTCGCTACTTGGCCAAAGCCGGATTCTTTGCTCCCAAACGGGCTAGGAGCCATTCCTCGATCCGAGCCAGGGCCACCGCCTTGTCGTGATCATGCAACAGCAAATGGTACGACTCCGGAAAGAAAACCCGTTCTTTGTCGAGGCTGCCGAGCTGCGCGAAGAATTCCTCCACCTTTGCCGCAGGAATGAAGACATCATGGGCGGCGTAGATCACCAGAACGGGCACGCGTACCCGAGAGGCCGCCGCGAAGCAGCCCTGGATCAAATCGAAGAGGCACTTGAAAAAACGGATCGTGTAGCGATCCAGTTTGTGCGAGGCGGTCTCGAACCATTTCCGATGCGCCTCATCGCGGGTCACATACTTGGGCGGGTCGTTTCTCTTCCTGCCCCATTTGCGGACATCGACGCGGTAGGCGGGACGAACGAACAGAAGAAACTGGAAGATCTTTTCCTGCCACCAGGTCGGGCGTCCCGGCAGCGCAACCACCGGAGAGGCGAGGATCAAGCCAGCCGGCTGGTCGATCGGCCCGGCCTGGGCCAGGAAGCGAGTGAGGATCGCCGCGCCCATGCTTTCGCCATAACTATAAATAGCCACGTCGGGATAGCTCTCCCGCACCAGGGCGAAAAAGGCATGGAGATCGGCGAACCAATCGTCGAGCCGCTTCAGGTCGCCGCGTCGCTTCGCCTCGGGGTCATTCCCCTGCCCGCGCAACTCGAGGGCCATCGTCGCCACGCCATGCCTGGCCAAATGACTGCCCAGCGGTTCGTAATCGAGCGCCGCACCGCTTAATCCGTGCACCGCGATCATCACGGCCCGCGGCTTTTCACCGGCCGGAAGATCGGCGCGCCAAAGGGAATACGAAAAGGTCGAGCCATCCGGAGCGGTCCACGGATGTTGAGTGGAAGTATTTGTCATGGCGTCCCGATGCGTGCGCCCGGTTACGGTGCGGGCTTCAACTGGTAGGTAACCACGCCGTCTTCCGTTTCATGGGGCCCCGGCTCCAAGCCGTCCGCTTCCTCAGGAATTTCCTCCACGGAAGAACCCCGGCGCTTTAACTTCGCGAAGAAATCAACCAGCGTTTCCGCGAGCTTGGGTCCGATGCCTTCGATCTCGCAAATTTCCTCCGCCGTGGCGTTACGCAGACGCTCGATGGAATTGAAATGCCGGAGTAAAAGCCGCTTCCGGTTTTCGCTCACGCCGGGAACCTCATCGAGAATGCTTTCGTTCATGCGCTGCTTCATCAGGAGTTGATGGTAACCGTTGGCAAACCGGTGCGCCTCATCCCGAATGCGTTGCAATAGCCGGATCGCTCCGGACGAGTGGTCGATAACCAGGGGCTCGCTGATTCCCGGCCGGAAAATCTCTTCGCGCTCCTTGGCCAGACCGATGATGGGCAGGTCTTCCAGCCCGAGCGTTTTCAACTCGCGGCGGGCACTGCTCAACTGCCCCTTGCCGCCATCCACCACGATCAGGCTGGGCTTGCGGATGCCGTCATTCAACACCCGCGAATAGCGACGCCGCACCACCTCGGCCATGCTGGCGAAATCGTCCTGCCCCTCGACCGTCTTGATCCGGTAGCGCCGGTAGTTCTCCCGGTCGGGCTTACCACCCCGAAAGCAGACCATCGAGGCGACTTTGTGCGTCGTGGAGATATTGGAGATATCGAAGCACTCGATGATGTTCGGCGGCTCCGCCAGCTCCAGCGCGGCCTGGAGCGCCAGCATATCGTCATTCGGCTTTACCGTCGTGTCGAACTGCCGGGCGAAACGCTTGGTGGGCCGGGTGGTGCGCTTGAGATCGTCGAGCAGGTTGCGCAGTTCCGCCGCCCGTTCGAAATCGAGCTTCTGGGCCGCGTCTTCCATTTGCTTCCGCAGATCGGTCATCATCTGGCGGGACGCACCATCGAGAAAGTCGCACGCTTCCTTGACCCGGGCGAGATACGCAGCCCGGGTGATCTTGTTCACGCAGGGCGCGGAGCAGTTTTTGATCACATGCTGGAAGCAATGCCGGAAATCGTTCTCGTTGGGAATGGCCGACCGACAGGTGTGGAGATTAAACTTACGCCGGATCAGGCTCAGCGTTTTTCGAAGCGAGCCCGCGTGCGCGAAGGGACCGAAATAGCGGCATCCATCCAGATCCTGTTTCATGCGTGTGAGCTGGAAACGGGGGAACGGATCGTTGAGGTTGACTTTCACCAGCAGGAACCGCTTGTCGTCGCGAAAACTGATGTTGTAGCGGGGCCGGTATTCCTTGATCAACTTGCCCTCGAGCAGCAACGATTCCGGCTCGCTCTTGACCGTGAAGACTTCCAGGTCCCACACGCTTTCCAGCAAGGCCTGGGTCTTGCGGTCGGCTCGCGATTGGCGCGCCGGGTGAAAATATTGGCTGACCCGCTTGGAAAGGTCGCGCGCCTTTCCGACATAAATCACGCGGTTAAAGCGATCCTTGAACAGGTAGACCCCGGGCTTGTGCGGTAAATCCCGCACCTTGGGCATGACATCCGGACGTTCTGCTACCATCCAGCCAATATGCCACAAAGGAGGCGGCTCGTCATGCCGCATCCCTCAAAGCTAAAGCTTTCGCGAGGATGAATAGGACGGAATGCTTTCATCTTCGCTTCCCCATCCGTTCTGTGGTATTCCTGAGTATCCATGACGCTCGAACCTTCGACCTATCCCGAATCCGCGCCGGAAACTCCAGGGTCCGTGCCCTTGCGCGACTTCAAGCCCCGGAACAAGCGCCGCGTCCTGCTCGCCTTTCCCCGCTACAGCTACAGCTTTGGCACCTTCAACCACGCCTTTCCCCTCATGGGCGACGTCAAGGGCTTCATGCCCCCGCAGGGCATCCTGGTCATCAGTGCGCTTATTCCCGACGAATGGGAGATCAAATTCGTCGATGAAAACATCCAGCGCGTAACGCCGGAGGAATTCGCCTGGGCTGACGTTGTCTTCGTTTCCGGGATGCATATCCAGCGGCAGCGCATCCATGACCTGACCCGCCGCGCCCACGATGCCGGGAAGGTCGTCGCCCTCGGCGGACCGTCGGTTTCCTCTGCGCCCGATTACTACCCCGATGTCGACCTGCTCCATTGCGGTGAAGCGGGCGATGCGACCCTGCGCTTGTTCCAGCATCTCGACGAGACTGTCGAGCGCCCGGAAAAGCAGATCATCTTCCGGACGGTGGAGCGGCTGCCCATGTCCGACTTTCCCACGCCCGCCTACGATCGCATCAATATCCGCGATTATCTGCTCGGCTCCGTCCAGTTTTCCAGCGGCTGTCCCTACACCTGCGAGTTCTGCGATATCCCCTCCCTCTACGGCCGCAACCCGCGCCTGAAATCGCCGGAGCAGGTGGTGCGGGAGCTCGACCTGCTCGCCGACGGCGGCTGCGTCTCGGTCTACTTCGTCGATGATAATTTTATCGGCAATCCCAAGGCGGCGGAGAGCCTGCTCGATGCGTTGATCGAGTGGCAGAAGCGCCGCGATTGCCAGGTGCGGCTCGCCTGCGAGGCGACGCTGAACATGGCCGGCCATACGCGAATCCTCGAGAAGATGCAGCAGGCCTTCTTCACGAATTGCTTCTTCGGCATCGAGACGCCCGATCCCAAGGCGCTCAAGGCCATGAAGAAGGGGCAGAACATGCGCATGCCGATCCTGGAGGCGATCCAGACGGTGAACAAATACGGCATCGAGGCGGCCTCCGGCATCATCATGGGCCTCGACACCGACACCGACGAAACGCCCCAGGCCCTGATCGATTTCGCGGAAGTTTCCAACATCCCGATCATGACGGTGAACATCCTTTACGCGCTGCCCAATACCGCACTCTACACCCGGCTGGAGAAGGACAACCGCGTGCTGCACGACGCCGAGAATCGCGATTCCAACATCGTTTTCCTGCAACCCTACGAGACCGTGGTGCGGAACTGGCAACGGGTCATCGGTAACGTCTTCGGCCCGGAGAATCTCTACAAGCGCTACGCCTATAACGCGAGGCACACTTACCCGAACCGGATCAAGCCCAAGAACCCCCTTAAGCAAGCGACCTGGTACAACATCACCCGCGCCCTCGGCATCTTCCGGCGCATTATCTGGCGGGTGGGAATCTGCAGCGACTACCGCCGCGAATTCTGGAACATGGCCTGGACCGAGCTGAAGCAGGGCAATGTTGAGACGATGTTCCAGGTGGCCATGGTGGCGCACCATCTCATCACCTACGCCCGTGAATGCACGCAGGGCAAGATGCAGTCCTCCAATTACTCGATCCGCCGGGTGGAAGAGGACCGCGAGGCCGAGTCGCTGGCGGCTTAGACCGTTTCTCAATCTCATTGGATCTAATTTCCCGACGCTCGCTTCGGCTCGGGTGGTAGCCGCCGCACGCCGTGCGGTGGTGTCTTTTCAAAGAAGGAGCGTAGCGTGGGAGCTTTTTCTTCTCTCCTCCGCCGCACGGCGTGCGGCGGCTACCTCAGGCCCGACGGCGGGCGCGTAGAGACCACCTCAACTACTGCCGACCGCAGGTCCGGCGGCTACCACGGAATGCCTCGGAGCTTGCTCCGGGGTTCTTTACTGGAAATCGCTCTAGCCCGGCCACGCCCGATGGATCACATACCCCAAGGCGTATCTAAAAACCGGACGATCGGCGGCGTATTCGGATCGTTCCGGGAATCGAGCGTATTCATTTCCGTGGCGTGCAAGGCGCGGGCATCCTGATCGATGGCCTTTAGCTTGGCCGCTTGTTTCGGCGACATGATCCAATCAGCTGGCAGAGCCGTGCGGCAGGTCGTGCAAACCGGCGAGCGACGATCCACCACAAGCGCGTGACACTTGGGACAGCGGTGAGGAAGCTCGGGAGATTCCATACGCGCCGTAAAGTAAGCCCTTTAACTGTCCGCCATCGCCAGTCCCCACGAGACGAGCGGGACAAGCAGCGGCAGCCGTTGGGTCTGGCGCTTGACCAGGTCAACCAGGCTTTCCTTTTGATTGAGACCGAGGATCTCCTCTATCTTTTGCGTGACGGCGGGCATGCCGAAGGGCTTGGGCAGGAGTGCCTGAAAACCGGCCGCTTTCGCCTCCTCCGTCAGCTTCTCGTCGAAGAGACCACTGATAAGAATATACTTCGCCTCCGGAAATTTCGGCACGAGCTTCTTTTTGAGCACGATGCCGTTATCGCCGGGCATGTTGTAATCGATCAGGAAGACCATCCGTTCCTGGCTGGCAGGCAGGATGCGCAAGGTCGATTCCGCATCCAGAAAGCAGGTCACGGTAAAGCGCAACTTCAGCCAGTCCCGCAGGAGATTGTTAGCTTCCACATTGTCTTCGACGACCACAATGTGCGGCGATTTTTCCACCGGGGATGAGTTGGGATTGGCGTTCATGGACTCAACGGGCACGACCCGAGCTTCCCCCGATCAAGCGGTGGAAACAAGCATCGAAATATTGTCTTCCAGAATCGCGAAATCGAAGGGCTTGAGAATCAACGCGTCGAGGCCCAGCTTGCGGGTATTCTCGGCCACGTCGTAATTCATTTCACCCGTAATGAGAATGTACTTGGCCTTGGGGAAATTGACGCGCAGATGCTGGAAAAGTTCCACGCCGTCCTTGCCCGGAAGCTTGTAATCCATAATGAAGACATTCACGCCTTCGAATTGGGACTCCGCCGCGATGGCCTCCTCGGCCGTGCTGAAAGCCAGCACCGTATTCTGGGCCTTGAAATAGAGGTCGAGGGCCTCGTTGATGAAGACGTCATCCTCTACAATAACGATTCGTTGATCTTTAATCCGCCGTGGCACGAGCCCAAATTATCCCCGGTGAATGTTTGGGCAAGAAGAATATCCTTGAGGTAAAAAGTAGGGACAAACGGCCCCACGTTTCCCACGCGTAGGCACAAAAAAGCCGGGCTGTTTCCAGCCCGGCTCTTCTGAGGTATTCCTGAGAAACAGGAACGGTAACAGACTCGCTTAGTAGTCCATTCCGCCCATGCCGCCCATACCGCCGCCACCGTGACCGCCAGGGGCCGCGGGCTTATCCTTCTCCGGCAGCTCGGTCACGACGCATTCGGTCGTGAGGAGCAGGCCGCTGATGGAAGCTGCATTCTGCAGCGCCGTGCGGGTCACCTTGGTCGGATCGACCACGCCGGCCTTGATCAGGTCGACGTACTCGCCGGTCGCAACGTTGTAACCTTCGTTACCCTTGCGGTGCTTCACTTCGTTGACGATGACGGAACCTTCGCCACCGGCGTTCTCGACGAGCGTGCGCAGGGGCTGCTCGATCGCGCGGCGGATGATGGAAGCGCCAATCGCTTCGTCACCGGTCAGCTGGAGCTTATCCAGCGCCTTCTGGGCGCGGATGAGGGCGACGCCGCCTCCGGGAACGATGCCTTCTTCGATCGCCGCACGGGTCGCGTGCAGGGCGTCTTCGACGCGGGCTTTCTTTTCCTTGAGAGCGGTTTCAGTCGCGGCGCCGACATTGATGACAGCAACGCCACCGGCCAGCTTGGCCAGACGTTCCTGGAGCTTTTCCTTGTCGTAGTCCGAGGTGGTTTCCTCGATCTGACGGCGGATCTGGCTCACGCGGCCCTGGATGTCCGAGCTCTTGCCTTCGCCTTCGATGATCGTGGTGTTTTCCTTGTCCACGATGATGCGCTTGGCGCGACCGAGGTCTTCCAGCGTGACGTTCTCGAGCTTGATGCCGAGATCTTCGCTGATGACGCGGGGCGCACCAGTGAGGACGGCGATATCTTCGAGCATGGCCTTGCGGCGATCACCAAAGCCCGGGGCCTTGACGGCACAGACGTTGATGGTGCCACGGAGCTTGTTCACGACGAGAGTCGCGAGGGCTTCGCCTTCGACTTCTTCCGCAATGATGAGGAGAGGACGGCTCGACTTCGCGATCTTTTCCAGCAAGGGCAGCATGTCCTTGAGGTTGCTGATCTTCTTCTCGTGGATGAGGATGTAGGCGTTCTCGAGAACGGCTTCCAAATCTTCCGCGTTGGTGACGAAGTAGGGCGAGAGGTAGCCCTTGTCGAACTGCATGCCTTCGACCACGTCGAGCGAGGTTTCGATCGTCTTGGCTTCTTCAACCGTGACGGTTCCATCCTTGCCGACCTTATCGAGAGCGTCCGCAATGATTTCGCCGATGGTGTGATCCCAGTTGGCGGAAACGGTCGCGACTTGCTTGATCTCTTCCTTGTCCTTCACCTTTTTGGAGATGCGGGCCAGTTCTTCGGTCACGGCGTCGACGGCTTTTTGAATGCCGCGTTGCAGGTCGGTCGGGTTGGCTCCGGCGGTGACGTTCTTGAGGCCCTCTTTGTAGATGGCTTCAGCGAGAACGGTCGCCGTGGTGGTGCCGTCACCGGCGATGTCGCTGGTCTTGCTGGCGACTTCGCGCACGAGCTGGGCGCCGATGTTCTCGTAGGGGTCTTCCAGCTCGATTTCCTTGGCGACGGTGACGCCGTCCTTGGTGATCGTGGGGGAACCGAATTTCTTGTCGAGGACGACGTTGCGCCCGCGGGGTCCGAGCGTGGCCTTGACGGCGCGGCTCAGTTTTTCGACGCCGCGCAGCAGGGCGTGCCGGGCGTGTTCGTCGAACTGAAGTTGTTTAGCTGCCATAATGAGCTCCTTTGTTAGAGTTCT
>JAMFSY010000027.1 GCA_026225555.1 Methylacidiphilales bacterium | reverse complement strand
GTTCGATTTGCGTTCTGTCTTTTCCGTCATTTTTCCTGTTCTACCTTTCCCCCACTGTCCGTCAAATCGGGGGAAGCCCAAAAAGCAAAAGGCAACCGACCTGATCCTTCGACAAGCTCAGGATGACCGAGTGGATAGGTGAGGCTCAACCTGACTTCGCCAGGTTCTCCTTCAGAGATTTTTCCTTCTCGGCGAGATGGAGTTCGAGGGCTTGCCATTGCTCAACCTTCGCAGGCGGCGCCTTGGCGAGCATGTTGGCGTCGCCGAGTTTGCGGCGCGTTTGTTCGAGGTCTTTCTCAACCTTCGCCAATTCTTTGATCAGGCGGTCCTTCTCCACTGCGGGATCGACCAGGCCGGTGGCCGGGAGGTAGAGCGCGCCCAATTGCGTGAAAGCCTTGGGACCGGGTTCAGCCGGAGCCGCGTCAAGCAGTTGCAATTCAGAGGCGTTGAGGAAGGCGGTGAGCACGCCTTTCTGTTCCTCGGTGAGGGGACGTTCCTTCGAGACGAGACCATTGGGCACGAGGTAGAACGGCACCTTCTGGTTGGAGGGTAGTTTCACTTCGCCACGGAGTTGGCGGCCGGTATCGGCAGTCTGGTAAATCTCCTGCGCGCGAGTTGACCAGGTCCTGGAACGGGGCGATTTTGTCGGCCACAGCATCCGCTGAATGCTCTCCGTGCTGAAACCAAGTTCGTGCCACAATTCCTCGGTCACGAAGGGCGCGAAAGGATGGAGTAGGCGCAGCACATGGCTCATCACATAATCGAACGTGGCGAGCGTCCCGGCGCGGGTCGGGGAATCAGTCTGCGCGAAGTCGCTCTTGGCCGCCTCGACAAAACGGGCGGCGAAATCGTTCCAGACGAAATCGTAAAGCTGGCTCGCGGCTTCGCTAAAGTTGAACTGGTTGAGTGCGGTCAGCGCGTTGCGATCCCCTTCGAGCAGGAAGTGGAGCCGGTCGAGCAACTCATCGGCGAAGATGGAGCGTGCATGCTTGAACGGCTCCGCGTTGGAATCGATCGGCCCCTGCATCGTGCGGAAGCGGCAGATGTTCCAAAGCTTGTTGCAGAAGTTGCGGCCTTCCTCGATCTGCTTTTCGTCGAAGCGAATGTCCGCGCCCTGCGGCGCAATGCGGACCAGGCCGAAGCGAAGTCCATCCGCGCCATACTTGGTGATGAGCTCGAGCGGATCGGGTGAATTGCCAAGTGACTTGGAGAGCTTGCGGCCCTGCCTGTCGCGAATGAGACCGGTGAAATAGACGTCCTTGAACGCCAGGTTCGCCTCCAGCGTTTCCGCCCGGGTCGGCTTCTCGCCGTTGGGCTGGAAATGGAGTCCGGCGATGAGCATGCGCGCAACCCAAAGGAAGATGATATCGGGCCCCGTCACGAGCGCGCTGGTGGGATAGAATTTCTGCCGCGTGCCGTCGTCGGTGCGCATGGTTTCGTAGGCCCACAGCCACGAGGAGAACCAGGTGTCGAGGGAGTCGGGGTCCTGCATCCAGTCGCCGCCGGGGGAGGCAATCTGGCAGCGCACTTCTCCGCCCTTATGCCAAACGGGAATGCGATGCCCCCACCAGACTTGTCGGGAAATGCACCAATCCTGGATGTTCTCGAGCCAATGTTCGTAGACCTTGGTCCAGTGTTCCGGATGGAATTTGACGTGCCCTTCCTTGAGCAGGGCGATTGCTTCCGGGATCTTGGGGTAACGCAGGAACCACTGTTCGCTGAGGCGCGGTTCGATCGGCACGTTGGCGCGTTCGCTGAAGCCGACGTTATTCTCGTGCGGCTCTTCCTTTTCCAGCAGGCCCCGTTCTTGCAGGATTTCGGCGGAGCGCTTGCGCGCCTCAAAGCGGTCGAGGCCGTGCAACTCGGAAGCGTCATGCTCGCCGGGATCATTGATCTTCGCGTTGGGCGTAAGAATGTCGCGGAAGACGAGATGGTGGCGCTTGCCAATTTCGTAATCGGTTTTGTCATGGGCCGGCGTAACCTTGAGCACGCCGGTGCCGAAGCCTTCCTCCACCGCTTCATCGGCGATAATCGGAATTTCCATGCGGTGAAGCGGACGCCAGACTTTTTTGCCGATGAGATGCGCCCATTTGCCGCCCGGTTTCACGGCCAACGCCACGTCGGCCATGATGGTCTCGGGACGGGTCGTGGCGACAGTGAGAAAGCGGGGCGTGACCGGCGTGTCGGCTTCGGTGCTTTCCGGTGCCATGCCGGCAAAAGCGGATGCCATTGCGGCCATCGCCTCGATCGCGGGCGGCCCTTCCTCGACCAACTCGTACTTCACATAATAAAGCGAACCCTTTTGCTTCGTGGGAATGACCTCCTCATCCGAAATCGCGGTGAGAGAGCCGGGGCACCAGTTGACCATTCGGGTGCCGCGATAGATAAAGCCCTCGTTATAGAGTCGCACGAAAACTTCCTGCACGGCGCGGGCGTAATCATCGTCGAGGGTGAAGCGCTCGCGGGACCAGTCGCAGGAGGCGCCGATCTTGCGGAGTTGCTGCGTAATGATGCCGCCGAATTCGTGCTTCCAGTCCCAGATGCGTTGGACAAAAGCCTCGCGTCCGAAATCGTGACGGGTTTTCTTTTCCGTGTTGCGGATGTGCTTCTCCACCGCGGTTTGAGTGGCCAGGCCTGCATGGTCCGTGCCGGGCAACCAGAGGACTTCCTTGCCCTCCATCCGCGCTTTGCGGGCGAGAATGTCCTGGATGGTGTTATTCAGCACATGGCCGAGCGTGAGCTTGCCCGTGACATTGGGCGGCGGCATCACGATGGAATAAGGCGGCTTGCCCGATTTCGGGTTGGCCTTGAAGACGCCGCTTTCCTGCCACTGGGCGTAAAGGCGGTCTTCGACTTGTTGCGGTTCGTAGGCTTTGGCTAGTTCGGGCATGGGAGGGAAATTTGGGCGAAAATTACGGAATTATCAAATTGGCTAACTGAACGGGATTTTATTCTGTCATCCTGAGCTTGTCGAAGGATCAGCTTCCGGCAGTCAGGGGCGTGAGGGGAAGGCTGGTACGAGAAGATTACGCCATTCGGGATTTTGCTCGGCGATGAGTTTTAATTTTTTCACGCGGGACCAGCCTTTGAGCTGCTTTTCCCGTGCGATGGCTTCATGTGGGGTTGGATAGCTTTCAGTAAAGACCAATCGATCGAGGTTGTAGCGAGCGGCAAAGCTTTTGGGGTTTTGATTGTCGTTGTGCTGAAAGAGCCGGCGATCAAGGTCACTAGTGACGCCAATGTAGAGGGTCGCGGCTGAGTTGGAGAGGATGTAGACAAAGTAGGTTTTCATCTCGCGGCGAGAGCCTGTCGGAGGCTGATCCTTCGACAAGCTCAGGATGACACGGGAGAGGGGGCTCAAAAGGTCATTCGGGAACACTTGGGTCGGTTAGGCGGAAGCGGGCCTCGAGAGCAAATACTCCACGCTGTCCCGAAGCGCGCGCCAGGAGGCCTCGATGATGTCGTAGGAAACGCCGACCGTGCCCCAGCTATTTTCGCCATCGCTTGATTCGATGAAGACACGCGTCTTGGCCGCGGTGCCCTTGGTGGAATCGATGATGCGCACCTTGTAATCGACCAGCTTCATCTGCGCGAGTTGCGGGTAGAACTGGATGAGCGCGGTGCGCAGCGCGGCGTCGAGCGCGTTCACAGGGCCGTCGCCTTCGGCCACGGTGTAGACTTTCTCGCCATTGACGGAGAGCTTGATCGTGGCCTCGCAGGTGTCGTAACCGTGCTCGCTATTCTTGCGGATGGAGACGTGGTACTCGACCAATTCGAAGAACGAGGCGTACTGCTTCATCGCCTTGCGGACAAGCAATTCGAACGAGGCGTCGGCGGCCTCGAATTCATAGCCCTCATTCTCGAGATGTTTGATGCGATCGAGCACTTCGAGGGTCAGCGGACTTTTCTCCTCAAGCGGCAGGCCGAGCGTGCGGGCCTTCATCATGATGTTGGCGCGCCCGGCGAGTTCGCCCACCAGCACGCGGCGGCTGTTCCCGATCAGCTCCGGTTCGATGTGTTCGTAACTGCTCGCGAGCTTGTTGACGGCGTTGACGTGGATGCCGCCCTTGTGCGCGAAGGCGGCGCTGCCGACGAACGGCGCGCGACCGCTGGGCCGCTGGTTGGCGACCTCATCAACAAAGAGGGAGAGATCGCGCAACTCGGCCAGCTTCTCATCGCTGAGGACGCGGCGTCCCATCTTGAGCTGGAGATTGGCGATGGTGGTGATGAGATTGCAGTTGCCGGTCCGTTCGCCGTAGCCGTTGACCGTGCCCTGCACCTGCAACGCGCCCGCCTCGACGCCCGCGAGCGCGTTGGCGACGGCGAGGCCGCAATCATCATGGGTGTGGACGCCAAGCTTGGCCTGCTTGACCTTGGCGCGGAGCTCGCCGGTGATGCGCGCGATTTCGGAGGGAAGTGAACCGCCATTGGTGTCGCACGTGACGAGGTAGGCGGCGCCTGCTTCATCGGCCGCCTGGTAGCAGGCGGTGGTGTACGCGGAGTCGGCCTTGTAGCCGTCGAAGGTGTGTTCGCCATCGAAGATGACCTCGCGTCCTTGCGCGACGAGATAGCGGATGGTGTCGCGGATCATGGCGAGATTTTCCTCGGGCGTGGTGCGCAGGATTTCCAGGACATGAAGCACCGACGATTTGCAGACGAGCGTGACGACCGGCGTCCCCGCCTCTAAAAGGAGGGCGACCTGCGGGTCTTTCTCAACGGCGGTGTTCGCGCGGCGCGTGCTGCCAAAGGCGGCGAGCTTGGCGTGCTTGAAGCTGAGCTTCTTGGCTTCGCGGAAGAATTCGATGTCCTTCTCATTCGAGCCCGGCCAGCCGCCTTCGATGTAGTGCATGCCAAAGGCGTCGAGGCGCTTGGCGATGCGGAGTTTGTCCGCGAGCGAAAAGTTGATGCCTTCGCCCTGCGCGCCGTCGCGGAGCGTGGTGTCGTAAAGCGTGATGTTGGAGAGAGTGGACATGGAATGAGAAAGTAGAGTTGAGGACGTGGAGACGATTAGCGGAACCGATTTTCGACTCAGGCACCCACCTATACACGGGGGATCAAATTAGCCCAAGTCGGCGCAGCGAGGCAACGCCGCGCTCTAGCTAATTCGAATGACGATGCGCGCCGGAAGCCGCAGAAGAGCGGCGGAAAGAGAGAGGGACGAACGCATGGAGGATAGCATGGCGCGGGGTGGGCGAGTTGTCAAGGGGCGGGCGGATTGGTTAGTGGATCGTTTAAAGCTTTCGATTAGTGATTCGGGCGATTTGTGAAAAGAATCTTTCCGGTAGAGGGATCAGTCATAAAAGCAACCTCCGAAGTGTGAAAGAAGTCTATAGTGTGATCCTCCGATGGTCCGGGCGAAACGTTGGTGGTGATATGGTCAAAGTCAGCCCCAGAATCGCGTCCCCATGCGATATCGAAGATCTGCAGTTGACGGCCATCGCAAAGTTCCACCAGGGTCCACTGCCCGCAACGCATTCGCAAAATGGTAGTAATGGCTTCAGCAAGTTGAGGTGACATTGCGAGATTAATCTAGCAATACGACGGCCTTACCCCAGTTCAATTTGTGATCGGCTGTGCTTGCTTCCCTAGTGAGGGACTGGCCGATTGTTAAGGAGAGTCGGGGTCAGTAGCAGATCAGTTTGAAGCCGCTTCTACTCGCCAAGAAACGTTTTGATCAATAGGTAGATTCCCAAAAAGAATACGAAAATGCCGACGAGCGTGGGGAAAAGATATAGGGGCCAAAACCCGACCGATATTGTTACTCGTTTCACCTCCATAGAAGTAATGATTATCTGCGGTAACTCGAATACGACCGCCCCGAGCACTAGTATTGAAATGGAAGTCAGGATTTTCATCCTTCTACGAAGCTAACCGCGCAGTGACTTATTCCAAGCTGCAAACATGATCGGTAACGCCCGCTTCCATTGCGAGCTCGCTCTCCCTACCCAAAAGGCAAAAGCCGAGGTATAGTCTCCCTCTCGCTTATGCAAAAACTCCTCATCTTGGGTCTTCTGGTTTTTGGCGCACCACTTCTTTTCGCGCAATCGGCACCGCCCGCGCCAGCGGCGGCCGATCTGTCGACCTACAAATCGGCGGACGATTTAAAGGCGCACTTACAGGATCTCAAGGAGCGCATGCATAGCGTTTCCAGTAATGAAGAGGCGGCGGGTTTACTGCGGGAAATTCTCGGCGGGGCGCAGGCGTTTATGAAGCGATATCCCTCCGATCCCAGCTTCCTGGAGATAAAATTATTATGGGTGCAGGCCGGGGAAAACATGGTCGCGATGAAACTACCCGACGCCCCTCCACCGGAGGCGCTGGCTAAGGGGCTGGAAGAACTGGCAGCGAACGACCAAGTGCCCGAGAGGACGCGCGTGCAGATTCGCCTGAACCAAATCTCCGACGCGATGAGCCGGGCGGTGGAACAATCGGGAAACACCTCGGCGGCCTGGGCCGCGGTCGATGCCTCGATCATTCATTTTCAAAAACAGTTCGGCCCCGACTTCTCTCTCGACGGGCAAACCCCGGCGATCGTCCTTCTCAAGGAGCAGGAACTGTTCGCGTTGAGGGAATCGGACGATACCGCTTCTTATCAGGCCCTCGTCGAAAAGCTGGCCCATGATCCACAACCTCAGCTGGCCAAGTTGGGCGCGGCGGAGCAGGAACGGGAAAAGAAGCTGGCCGCCTTGAAGACCAAGCCGCTGGAAATCGCCTTCACCGCCGTCGATGGCAGCAAGATCGATCTGGCGAAATTACGCGGAAAAGTGGTGCTGATCGATTTTTGGGCAACCTGGTGCGGGCCGTGCGTGGAGGAGGTGCCGAATGTTGTGGCGACTTATGCGAAATATCATGGGCAAGGCTTTGAGATTGTGGGCGTTTCGCTCGATGAGGACAAATCCGCGCTCCTGGCTTTTACGAAGAAAAATGGGATGACCTGGCCCCAGTATTTCGATGGCAAACGCTTCGAGAACGCCATCAGTTCGGGCTTCGGAATCGATTCGATTCCGGCCATGTGGCTGGTGGATAAAAAGGGCATGCTCGTCTCCACCAACGGACGAAGAGACCTGGCCGGGCAGGTGGAAAAGCTGCTCCAGGCGCCCTGAGAAAAAATACGACTCCGCGCAGGAGCGGCGTGGACATTGGCGTAACTCGGTCGTAACTTTGGGTTATGCAAATTCACATCAGTCCCCGTGACATTAGGCTGACCTCTGCCATTCATTCTTATGTCGCTCAAAAGATCGAGAGTTTGGAACATTTCGGATTGGGCCTTATTGGCGCCCACGTCGCGCTATGGCACGACGACCAACGGGCCATCAAACATGCCTTTGTGGTGAAGGTGCATCTGGCTTTGCCGGGACCTGATATTCACGCCGAGGATCATGGACACGAACTTTATCAGGCGATTGATGTCGTGACGGAACGCCTCGCCGAGCAATTGCGCCATCGCAAAAGCAAGCTGGTCAAGGGCTCCCGCGAGAAGAGCCGCAAGGCGAAGGTTCGCCGCCAAGTCGCGGCGGTTTAAGCCATCCGGCCCCGCCGCCGGTTGGCGGCGCGGCCCGCTTTCATTTTTGGCAAAGTGTCCCCTCGACAAGGGGCGGCGCACGGTTTAATCATTGAGGGTTTAACCCAAGTACCGTTTTGAGCACACCCACCACTCCCTCCGTTCACAATCGCGCCAACCCTTTCAAAGCCCGGATCACGGCGAATTATTCGCTGACCGGCGAAGGATCGAACAAGGACACCCGCCACATCGTCGTCCATCTCGGGGCGAGCGGAATCAACTACGTTCCCGGGGATTCCCTAGGCGTTATTCCGCGCAATCCACCGGAGATCGTCGATGAACTACTGCCCCACTTGGGCCTTGATCCCGCCACCTCCATCGACCAGCCCACCGGCCCGGTTTCGCTGCGCGATCTTCTGATCCACCAATACGCGCTGAACCGCGTGAGCAAGAAATTCGTGAAAGCCGTGCTGGAGCGCCTGCCCGAGGGCGAACGCAAAGCCAAGCTCGCCGAGATCGTCGGCAACGACGAAGCCTTCGACGATTACATTTACACGCGGGATTACACTGACGTGCTGGTCGACTATCCGGTCTCGTTCACGGCCCAGGAATTTCTGCCGCTGGCCAACAAGATCGCGCCCCGGCTTTACTCGATCGCGTCCTCGCCCAAGGCTCATCCGGGTGAGGTGCATCTCACCGTCGCCGTAGTGAATTATCACACGCATGGACGGCAAAAACGCGGCCTGGCCTCGGGCTTTCTGGCGCATGGCCAGCCGCTGAATGTGGATGGACTTCCGGTCTACATCCAGCCGACCAAGCATTTCCACATGCCCGCGCCGGATGCCAGCATCATCATGGTGGGACCGGGCACGGGCATCGCGCCCTTCCGCGCCTTTCTCGAACACCGTGGCGTCGAAGGCGCGACGGGCCGGAACTGGCTCTTCTTCGGCGATCAGAAGAAGGCGACCGATTTCCTTTACGAGGCAGAGTTCGCCGAGATGCAGCGCAAGGGCCTGCTGACTCGGCTGGACACGGCCTTCTCGCGCGACCAGGCGGAGAAGATTTACGTGCAGGACCGCATGCGCGAGAACGGCGCCGAGATGTGGAAATGGCTCCAGGAAGGCGCCTACTTCTATGTTTGCGGCGACGCAAAACGGATGGCCCGGGATGTCCACCAGATGCTGATCACCATCGCGCAGGAACACGGCGGACTCTCTCCCGAAGCGGCGAAGGAATACATCGAAGTCACGTTCGCGAAGACCGAGAAGCGGTACCTCAAAGACGTCTACTAAACGGTCGCGCCGTCTGGGGTGTCATGCTCGAACTCGGGCCGGTCGAGCGTACGGGCGCGACGGGGAAGCAATGTCGGATCTAGGGCAATTCTAGTTAAATAGTCGCATTAAAGTCCTGTCATCCTGAGCTTGTCGAAGGATCAGTTCCGTTGCCTCTTGCCTTTACCGGGGCAGAACTGATCCTTCGACAAGCTCAGGATGACTGCCTTTGAAGCAAGCTCCTAAAGCGTCTTGTGCGGATTCACCGCGTCCCGTGGATCGATCCTGGGCCGGAACCGTTTGAGGAAGGGCAGATACTTCTCGAGCGGGATATCGGCGTAATCGGCGCGCAAGACCGGTCGCTCGCCGGTGATATGATCGAGACATTCCGCCATCGCCTCACGCAAAAGTTTCAGGCAGAAACTGACGGCGCGGGGCCGCCCCGGCAGATTGATAATCAGGCTCTGGCCGCGAATGCCGGCGGTCGCGCGGGAGAGAATCGCGGTCGGCACGCGCTCATAGGAATAGTAGCGCATGATCTCGCCGAAGCCGGGCAGTTCCTTCTCGAGCACGAGACGAGTGGTTTCCGGCGTGATGTCGCGTGCGCCGGGGCCCGTGCCGCCGGTGGTGATGACCAGCGGGCATTTTTCCTCGTCGCAGAGACGGACGAGCGCGGCGCGCAATTGCTCCGGATCATCGGGAATGAGCACGCGGACGAAGGTGTGAGTTCCTTCGAAAATGTCGCCGGTGATGCGTTCGATTTCCGGGCCGCTTTTGTCCGCGTAGACGCCCTGGGAGGCGCGGTCGCTGAGCGTGATTCGTCCGATTTTCATGAAAGGTCGCGGGAGTGAGACTGCGGAGTGGTTAGCCGATTCCGCGTGAGACGACAAGCCAGTTGCACGGCGGCCAGCATGCTGCGGTGATCGGCCACGCCCTTTCCGGCGATGCCCAGGGCCGTGCCGTGATCGGGTGACGTGCGGATGATCGGCAGGCCGAGCGTGAGATTTACGCCGCTTTGAAACGCGACCAACTTGAACGGGATAAGGCCCTGGTCGTGGTAAGCGCAAATAACGGCGTCGAAGGCTTTTTTCTGCACCGCGTCGTGGAAGACGGTGTCGGGGGAATAAGGGCCGGTGATCTCGACGCCGGAGCGTTGCAGAGTCGCGAGGGCCGGCTGGAGGATGCGCTGCTCTTCATCGCCGAAAAGACCGTGCTCGCCCGCGTGGGGATTCACCCCTGCCAGGGCGAGGCGGGGTTTCTTTACCCCGCGCTGCCGAAGAAAATCGGCGATATGCCGGGCGACGTAAACGAAGCGCGTGGAGGTCAGCCGCTTGAGGGCGTCTTTCAGGGAGCAATGATTGGTGCAAAGCGCGACGGTAAGCTTGGGATCGGTCAGCACCATGACCGCCGCGTCATCAGGCAAGCCGCAGCGGCGGGCGAGAAATTCGGTCTGGCCAACGAAGTTGGGTTCGATTTGCGCGAGGCTTTCCTTCTGCACCGGCCCCGTGACCATGGCGACAAATTTCCCCGCGCGGCAACCGGCGACGGCCTCTTCAAGCGCCTGGAGTGCGAGTCGCGCCGAGGTCCGGGTGAGCTTGCCGGGAGCAAGGCCTCTGCCCACCGTTCGGCCCAGCACTTCAAACCGAAAGCCCTTCGGCAATCGCGGATCCCGCAACGTCTTGGCCACGACTTCAGGCCCGATGCCCGCGGCATCGCCCAAGGTGATGGCGATGATGGGAGGACTTGAGGGGGCGTGAGCAGACATCGGTTGGTCAGCTAGCTTGCGCATTCCGTGCCCAAGACGAAAGCAGAACCAGCGGCCCTGCCTACAGGAACATCTTGATGAACGCCTTCGCCCGCAGACTGTCGAGCCACTCTTGCTGGCGCAACTGGCTTGTTTCGCTGATCACGGTTTGCTCGATCTGGGCGCGAACCGATTCAAGCGGAGTCACTTCGGACTGTTTGCGATCTTCCACCTGGAGAATGTAGTAATAGCCGTCCGAAGTCGGAATGACATCGGAGTGCTGGCCGGGTTGCAGGTTGGCGATGTAGGACCAGAGATCCGAGCGAATCGCCAGCTTGCCATTTTGTGTCACCCAACCCAGTTCGCCGCCCTGATCCTTGTTGCTGCCTTCGGAATAGGACTTCGCGAGCTCGGTGAAGTCGGCTCCGGTATCGAGTTTATAGAGGATTTCCTTGGCGATCTCTTCCTGCGGATCGTAGCTCTCCTGCTTGCCATCCTTGCCTAGGCGTTGTGAGGGAAAGAGGGCCTTGCGGATGACGATGGTGCTGACCTTGACCTGCTGATCCTGCACGAAGAGGCGCAGGTTCTGCTGGTAGTACTGCTCGATCTGGTAGGGCGAAACGAGCACCGTCTGGATGACGTTCTTGTTGCGCATGAAGCCGACGATTGCGTTGTCCTGGATTTCGTCGCGGTACTTCGCCATGGTCACGCCCCGCTCGTAGAGCGTCTTGATGAAGGCGACGCGATCTCCGCCGTATTCGTTGCGGATGATGTCGCCGATGCGCTCGTTGGTGTAAGTCTCGGGAATGAATCCGCCCGACTTCTTGAAATCCTGGATGATCAGCTCGCGCTCGATCAGGGCGCGAAGCACATTGAGTTTGGCTTCCTTGACCCGCTCGAAAAGTTCCTCTCCCTGGTAATTCTGGCGCAGCAGTTTCTCGGTTTCGCCGACCTGCTGGTTGATCTGGACATAGGTGATGACCTTGTCGTTGACCACGGCGGCAATGCCATCGGCGAGCAACTGCGCCCGGGCAGCCGGGGCGAACAGAGCGATGACGCCCGCCCAAATCACAAGATGGGCGGCTGCAAGTCGGCAGAGGTGGGAAGGGCGCCGCACTACGGCGACCTTTTCAGCGAGGAAACCCATGTAATTATTTCGGTCAGCCTAGAAATAGGCTCCCGAACGGTCAAGCGGGGAAACTTGCCGTTTACCATAATGTAATCCTGGCCCTGGCGAAGCATCAGCTTGTCTTCCTGCGTTTCGACCACGCTGATCCGCGCCTCGGAGGCGGAAATCTTGATTTGCGTGGCCAGGAGCAGCCGCTCAACCGGCTTTGGCCAGGGGCCGTAACGGTCGCGCCACTCGAGCCGCAGCTTCTCCAGGTCTTCCGCCTTGCCCGCTTCCGCAATGCGCCGGTAGCCGTCCATCCTCCAGCGGCTCTCGGGCAGGTAGGCGCGGGGCAGGAACGCGCCGTACTTGCCGGCCTTCTCGTCCACATCGCTTTCCTGCCAAACGAGGAAGTCGACCAGCATCTTGGTTTCGACAAGCCGTCCCGTCTTTTCGCCCTTCATCCGGGCGACGGCGGTCTTGAGCAGTTGGCAATAGAGGTCGAACCCGACGGCGGTGATGTGACCGCTTTGTGCGGTACCGAGCAGATTGCCCGCGCCGCGGATTTCCAAGTCGCGCATCGCGATCTTGAAGCCCGCGCCGAGCTGCGAATATTGTTTGATGGCGGAGACACGCCTCTTGGCATCGCCGACGGTCATCAGGTGGCGCGGCAGGAAAAGATAGGCGTAGGCCTTGTGCTGCGCGCGGCCCACTCGACCGCGTAACTGATAGAGATCGGCGAGGCCGAAGCGGTCGGCGCGGTCGATGATGATGGTGTTCGCGTTGGGAATATCGAGGCCGCTTTCGATGATCGTGGTGGAAAGCAACACGTCCGTCTCGCCCGCGATGAAGCGGGACATGACATCCTCGAGATCGGTCGGGTCCATCTGGCCGTGGCCGATATCGATCTTCGCCTTGGGGACGAGTTGGCGCAATCGGATCGCGACGTCCTGGATGGAGTGGATGCGGTTGTGAAGGAAATAGACCTGGCCGTTGCGCGCAAGCTCGCGCTGGATCGCATCGCGGATGACCCGCTCGTCATAGGGCGCGACGATGGTCTCGACCGGGTGCCGGTTGGGCGGGGCCGTCTCGATCGTGCTCATGTCGCGCGCGCCGGTGAGGGAGAGATAAAGCGTGCGCGGAATCGGCGTCGCGGAGAGCGTGAGCACATCGACGAGGCGGAAGAGTTGCTTGAATTTCTCCTTCTGTTTCACGCCGAAGCGCTGCTCCTCATCGACGATGACGAGCCCGAGGTCCTTAAACTTGATGTCTTTGGAAAGGAGACGGTGCGTGCCGATGGCGACATCGACGGAGCCATCCTTCAACCCGTTGATCGTGTCGCGCTGCTGCTTGGCGGTTTGCAGGCGGCTCATGCAATCGACGCGGATCGGGTAGGCGGCGAAGCGCTCGCGCAGGTTTTTCCAATGCTGTTCCGCGAGGATCGTGGTAGGCACGAGAAAGGCGGCCTGCTTCCCATCCTGCACCGCCTTGAACACAGCGCGGATGGCCACCTCGGTCTTGCCGAAGCCGACGTCGCCGCAGATGAGGCGGTCCATGGGCCGCCTGCTTTCCATGTCCTGCTTGGTCTCGAGGATGGAGCGCGCCTGGTCCTCGGTTTCCTCGTACATGAACGCGTCCTCGAATTCACGCTGCCAGGCGGTGTCGGGCGAGAAGACGTGGCCCGGGACGGCATCGCGCTCGGCCTGCACGCTGAGCAATTGTGCGGCGTAATCCATGACCGCCTTTTGCGCGGAGATCTTGGCCCGTTCCCAACGCGAGCCTCCCATGGTGTCGAGCGGGGGATGGCGTTTGCCGACGCCGACGTATTTCGTGACGAGATAGGATTGCTCGACTGGCACGTAAAGTTTGCTCTGCTCGGCGAACTCGAGGACGAGGACCTCGGAACCCTCCGCCGCGCCGTCCTGCGCGGGCAGGGTGGTGACGCCACGATAGAACGCGATGCCGTGATGCAGATGCACGACGTAATCGCCCTCCGCGATTTCGGTGAAGTCGAGCGCCTGATGCTGGCTGCGCAGGCTGACCAAGCGTTCCTGTTTGCGCAACGCGCGAAGGGTCTGATAACGGCCGAAAATCTCGGCATCGCTGAGCACGACGAGCTTTCCCGCTGGCCAGACGAAGCCGCGCAACAGCGGCTGGACGAGGAAGGTCAGGCCATCGACCGGAATCTTCGCCTCGGTCAGGATTTCCTCGAGCCGTTTGTGTTCGCCCTCGTTGTTGCAGAAGATCGCGACTTCCCAACCCTCGGCCAGCCAGTCGCGCAGGTGATCGAGAAAGAGATCGCGCCGCTTATCTTGCATGATGAAGTCGCCGCGCGGCGCATGCAGGAAATCGTGGGCGAAAAAGCTCAGCGCGTCGCCGGGGCGGGAAATGGGTTCACTCTCTTCGGGCTCGGCGGCATCCTCCTCTTCCGCGCCGCCGAGATCGACCTGCACATGATTCTTGGGCAGGTAATCGCGGAGGGTCGCGGCGTCTTTGGAATCCTCCTCCTTCAGGCTGGGGCTGGCCAGGCTGAGCTCCGCCGTCTTGATCGTCTGGACGGAGCGCTGCGCATCGACATCGAATTCGCGTAGGGAAATGAGCTCCTCGTCCTCCCACTCGGTGCGGAGCGGGCGATGGGTGTCCCACGAAAAAATATCGATGACCGCCCCGCGCACGCTGAACTGGCCGCGTCCCTGCACTTGGGCCTCGCGGGTGTAACCGGCGTCGGCGAGTTGCTTCAGCAACGCCTCGCGATCGAGATGCGTATTCTTGACGAGCTTGATGCGCTGGCCGCGCAGGACTTCCGGTTTCGGCAAAGTCTGTTCGCTGGCCCGCGCCGTGGTGAGGACGATCCCGGTAAATTTTGCGCCCAGCCGGGTCAGGGCTGAAAGCCGTTCGGCGGAAGCTTCGGGATCGGGTAAGGTTTCCGCGGTGGGCGCTTCCAGTTGGGGAAAGAAAAGATGCGGCGCGCCCCAGGCTTCGAGATCGCTGGCCAGTTCCTCCTGTGCCTTCACGCCGGGCGCAGTGGCGAGAAAGACCTTCTCTGGCGCATGTCGCGCCAGTCCGGCGAGGACAAAGGCCTGGGCCGAGGCCGGAAGATGGCCCAGCGAAATCGGCCCTCGGTCCCTCGCCAGGGCCCGGAGTTCGCGCGGATGCATCCAGCGCTGCAAAATTTTCTCAAGATGGGAACTCATGGCGAAAAGACCCCGCAACAGGGAATCAATCAATCTGCCCGGCTTAAGGCATGAAGCAAGCTCCCGTGCGGGATTCGGGAGGGGGATAGCTTAGGACTTGTTGAAAAAAGGCAGTCATCCTGAGCTTGTCGAAGGATCAGTTTCGCCTCGGTAAAAGCAAGAGGCAACCGACCTGATCCTTCGACAAGCTCAGGATGACTGAAATTTGAGAAGGAGACTTTTTCAGCAAACTCCTAAGCTCGCGCCGGACCATCCGGGAGCTTCTGCACAATAAGGTAAAGATGCATTTCCGGAGGGAATTGGTCGTATTCGAGATGACGACAGACGCAGCCGAATTCCTCCACCCAGCGCAGCAGCGCGGGAATGCCCGGCGCGGCGGTATAGAGAGGCTGGCCCAGGCAGGGATTGGTCACTTCTCCGGGGCCATCCAATCCGCCGCTCGTGAAGATCAAAACGCCGTCGGTTTGAAGCGCTCCGCAGATTTTCTCCAACACCGCCCGCTGCCCAGCCAGCGGGACGTGCCAGATGCTGTCCCAGGCCGAGATGAAATCGTACCGCCGAGGCGCTTCCCACGTGCAAATATCGGCGTGATGGAAGATGACCGACGGATGCCTTTTCTTCGCCAGCGCGAGCATTTCCGGGGAGAGGTCCAGCCCCTCCACGGCGAATTGATGCGCGATGAGCAGGTCAATCAGCCGCCCACTACTGCCGCACCCAATATCAAGGGCCGTTCCCGGCGCGGTAATAAACTTCAGAGCGCGCTCATGCTGAGCGATGCCATTCACGCGATTGAAGGAACTGCCCGCCCAATGATAGGCGATCTTATCGTAATTCGAAGCGGTCTCCCTGGGCTCCATGGCTCCAAGTTATCAGCAGTGGAAACGAAAAACCGCTCAAATGTTCTCTATCTCGATTCGCCGCGTGAGCTTGCCCGCGCCGCCACGGATCGGTAAACAGGGAGGATGACACCCGTACGCTGGGCCATTGTCGTGTTTTGGTTCGTGGTGATCGTGATGATCATCAAGAGCTGCCACGACGCAGAAGAACAACGCAAACAGGATGCGTTGCTTCATCCCCAGGCGGATCGATTTACGTTCACCGAACCCTCCGCGCCTCCGGCCCCCGCCCCGGCGCCGGCTCCCGAAGCCAGGGTTGAGCAGATATCTTTTAGCACCAAGCCGTCCACGCCGACTCCGGGTAGCTTTACCTGCTTCGTCACCCTGCGCAATACGGGCAGCAAGAAGGCCCAGAACATCCAGATCCGCGTGCGGCCCTACCGTGGAACGCCTTACGGTGACCCGGATTATGGCCACCAGAACCTTCGTCCCCTGAGCGAGACGGACCCTCTTTCGCAATATGGTTCGTGGATCGGTTTCCCCGACCTGGATCCGGGACAATCGAGCACCCAGTCGGTAGTTTTCCTGGATCATCCGAATGCGACGCCGGGAACCAATCCGACGCCGGAAATCATCTTTGGAACCGTCAAAACCCCGTAGTTCTCCGCCCAAACATATGAGTTCAAGAAAACGTGTCGTGATCCTCGGATCGACCGGTTCCATCGGCGAAAGCGCCCTGAAAGTCGCCCGGGATATTCCCGATCGCATGGAGATCATCGGTCTTGCGGCGGGACGTTCCGCCAAGGCGCTCCTCGGACAGGCGGCGGAATTCAAGCCGCGCGCGGTTGCCCTTTACGACGAGACAGAGCTTGAAACCATTCGCGGCCATCTTCCCACGGGCACAGCCTGTTATGGCGGAGCGGCGGGTCTGATCGAACTGGCGACCATGCCCGAGGCCGATCTCGTGCTGATTTCCATTGTCGGCACGGCGGGCCTTGCCCCAGCGCTCGCGGCGATCCGCGCTGGCAAGGCAATCGCGGTGGCCAGTAAGGAAATCCTGGTCATGGCGGGGGAAGAAGTCACGCGCGAGGCCGCGAAGTACAACGTGCCCATCCTTCCGGTCGATAGTGAGCATAATGCGATTTTCCAGTGCCTCGTGGGCGAGCCGACCCGGCATATCCGGCGGCTGATCCTGACCGCTT
>JAMFSY010000159.1 GCA_026225555.1 Methylacidiphilales bacterium | reverse complement strand
TAATCGTCGCTGCGCGAAAAGACGGCCGCGAGGGCGAGGCCCACGAGGAAACCAACGCCGGCGGCGATGCCGACCGAATTCCAAGGGTTATCGCGCACGTACTCGTCCGTGGCCAGAGCAGCTTCGCGGCCACGGGCCTTGGCGGTCTCGTGAAAAGCGCCGAGCTTATCCTGAGCGACTTTAAGACTGGCTTCAACCTTGCCGCGGGCTTCCGTGGCCCGTTCGCCGACCACAGAGGCGGTGGCGCGGAGGAGGTCCTGTACGTCCTTGGTCAGGATCTTCACATCTTCAACGAGTTTATCGCGGCTGGCCGCTGTATTGAGATCAGAGTTAGTAGGCATAAATATTATTTTCTCTTTCAAATTACTAAAGCCCACAGGAGGCTGAAAGCAAGTTTTGATTCCTCAGGGCAAGCCCTTAAGGATCACTGCGCCGGAGGGGCGTCCTTCTGTTGTTTCGGGCCGAGAACGATGAAAAGTTCGTCCAGTTTATTCAGGTCGGCGGTCGGTTCGATGTAGGCCTCGCGATAAAGCCCGAAGGTGGGATAGGCCTTGGAAATGGGCGGCACGTCCACCACCGTGCCGAGCCGCAGACCAGCGGGGAAGTAAGGCCCCAAGCCGCTGGTGACGACGAATTGATCGATGGCGACTTGGGAATCCTTCGGCAGATATTGGACCCGCACGCGCGGCTTGCCCTCCTCGAAATTACCCTGGCCGCGCACGATGCCCTGGTCATGCGTGCCTTCGACCGTGGCGGAGATGCTGCAGTTCTCGTTCACGAGCAAAATCACATCGGTGACGTACTGCGAGACGTTGCCCGTCTTGCCGACCACGCCGCGCGGGGAGACGACCGGCTGGTCCTTCGCGAGATCCGGCTCGTCCTGCCAGCCGACGTTGACCTGCACCGAATCCCACCAGCTCGAAGGCTCGCGACTGACGACACGGCAAGCGCGCAGACGATAGGGCGAGGCCTCGCGAAAACCGAGCATCTCGCGCAGGCGCGCATTTTCCTTCGCCTTGTCGGTGAGGAGCTGGTTTTGCAACGTAAGCTCCGCGAGCTTCTGATGCAGCGCGGTGACTTCCGCCTGCGCCTGGTCGAGCGTCTTCAGCTTCGTGTTCATCCGGCTGAAGAACACGACCGGCGTGTCCGCCGTGCGAAGCACCGGCCCGAAGAGCCCCATGGTCTCCTTGCGCAGGGTGGACGTAAACTGGTCGGGCAGGAAGAAGCAGGCCAGAGTAAAGAACGTCAGGGCGCTGAGGATGATGATGGCGCTTTTCTTCACCTAGAAAAATTCATCGGGGGCTTGGGGGCACGTCGGCTCGGGCACGGTCCGCTCGACATTAGACGCGGCGTTCGGATTCCGCGGCGCGCTTCATGTACTCAAATTCCTGGAGTACTTTTCCCGTGCCTTCCGCCACCGCGCTGAGGGGATCCTCGGCGACGTGGACCGGTAGGCCGGTTTCTTCCGCGAGCAACTTGTCGAGCCCGCGCAGGAGAGCGCCACCACCGGCGAGCACGATGCCGCGCTCGACCAGATCCGCCGAAAGTTCCGGAGGGCAGCGCTCGAGCGTGATGCGAATCGATTCGACGATGACCTGCACCGGCTCGGCCATGGCTTCGCGCACTTCCTGCGACGTGATGGTGAGCGTCTTGGGCAGGCCGGCGACGAGATCGCGGCCTTTCACTTCCATCGTCGTTTCCTTGTCGACGGGATAAGCGGAGCCGATCTTGATCTTGATGTCCTCCGCCGTGCGCTCGCCGATCATGAGATTGTAGGCGCGGCGCATGTAATTGATGATGCTCTCATCGAGCTCGTCACCGGCCACGCGCACGCTGCGGCAGAAGACAATGCCGCCGAGGGAAATGACCGCGACTTCCGTCGTACCGCCACCGATATCGACGATCATGTTGCCCGCCGCTTCCTGCACGGGAAGACCGCAACCGATCGCCGCGGCCATCGGTTCTTCCATGAGATAAACGTCGCGCGCGCCGGCGTTGATGGCGGAATCCTTCACCGCGCGCTTTTCAACTTCGGTGATGCCGGTCGGCACCGCGATGACGATGCGCGGACGGCGCTGAAAACGGCGCTGGTTGCTGACCTTGTGAATGAATGATTTCAGCATCGCCTCGGTGATCTCGAAGTCGGCAATGACGCCGTCTTTCATCGGACGCACCGCGATGATGTCGCCGGGCGTGCGGCCCAACATGCGCTTGGCTTCGTCACCCACGGCGAGGACCCGCTTGGTGCCCGCCTTGATCGCGACGACGGACGGTTCGCGCAGGACGATGCCGCGGTCGCGGACGTAAACGAGAGTGTTGGCCGTGCCGAGATCAATGCCGATATCGTTGGAGAAAAGACCGGAGAAAAGATTCATGAAGAGGAGTTCTAGGAAAAAAGATTAAATGAGAGTTGTGAAAAAGGCGTAGCATCTTGCGGAAAGTTCTCGTCAGGCGCTTCTTGGGAAAGCACGCGCGACCCGCACTCCTCTGGTCTAGGGTTCGAGGCGGATAGCGTCAAGGGTGCTCCTGCGGCGGAAGCGCATTTTTCCCCCTTCTCGCCGGAGCTGAGCGAGAGAATCGGTTCAGCTCCCTGAAGTATGGGCGAATCCAACAGATCTCAGGTCGACGGGACTACGGAACGGTCAGTTCCGGCGACATCGGCGCCAGCGGGGTCAAATGCTGCATCGATTCGGCGCCATGCAGGCGGGCGCGGGTGTAGTAATCCCACTGGCGGGCGAAGACCTTGTTCCAGGCAAAGCGGGCGTGGACGAGGCGCGAGGCTTCCGCGCCCAGGGCGGCGAGATCGAGTTGCGAGAAGCGTTCGATGGCGCTGGCGAGGTCGGCGGGCTCGTTGCGATCAGCCCACTCGTCGAGACCCACCATGATGTTCGCGTCCATGAAGCTGCCCCGGATGCCCACGCAGGGAAGACCGCAGGCCTGCGCCTCCAACACCACCAGCCCGAACGTTTCGCAGACGCCGGGATGGATGAAGAGATCGGCCGCGCGATAATATTCCGCCAGCTTGTCGTTGGCCTGGATATAGGACCGCCACGTCAGCGCACCAGTGCGATGACGCGTGGCGGGCAGGACGCGGCGCAGGGGACCATCTCCGACGATGACGAGATGGTAGGTATTCGGATGGCGCGCGTGGAGGACTTCGAACGCGGCCAGAAGCATCTCGATATTTTTCTCCGGGGAAAGACGGCCCACGTAGAGCAGCACTTTTTTATCGCGGGGCAGGTCGAGCTTTTCGCGCAGTTCGTCGCGATTATCGGCGGGACGAAAGGCGTCCGTATCGACCCCGAGATTGAGCGTGACGGTGTTCGTGATGCCCCAGCCATGCAACAGCCGGCGCAAATGCTCGGAGGGCACAAGCGTGGCGGCGAACCGGCTGTAAAGCCGCACGATATATTCCTGCGCATAGCTCATGACCGCATCGCGCAGCCAGGGGCCGCCATACTTCACCGCCGTGCGCAGGTAGGCCTCGGGAAAGTGAGAGTGGTAGAAGCCGAAGACCGAGGCATGCGTCTGCACGCCCGCGCGCAGGGCCGTCCACGCGAGATGGTAGGGATCGCCCGACTCGATGATGTCGGGACGGATGTCGTCGAGTTGATCGAGGACAATCTTCGGGCTGAGGATCAGCCGGTAGCGGGAAGGATAGCGCGAGAAAAAATCGAGCCGCGGCGAGCGGATGGTATGGAGATGCAACCGGCCCTCGCGCTCGTAACGGGTCGTGCTGCCCGGGATGATGAGATGGTGCTCATCCCGCGTGTGCTCGAGGATGTAGCGGCGCTTTTCCGAGATGTAGCGTTTCACTCCGCCGCTGACGGGCGAATAAAACTGCGTGACGTCGCAGATCTTCACAGACCTCCCCGGCTGGGCTTAGTGGGCTTCCTTGTCGCCGCCCTTGCCGTTGATGTCGAAAAGGGAGGAGACCGATTCGCCACCATGAATGCGCTTGATCGCTTCGCCGAGCAGACTGGCCACGCTCAGGGTCGTGATCTTGAAATTGGGGATGGGCCGCACGACGGTGCTGTTCGTGGTGACGAGCTCATCGATGCACGAGTCCTGCAGGCGCTTGTGGGCCATGTCGGCGAGCAGCGCGTGGGAGACGGCGGCAATGACGCGGCGCGCGCCATTTTCCTTCACCAGCCTCGCGGCGGCGACGAGCGTGCCGGCGGTCTCGGTGAGATCGTCGACCATGAGGACGTCCTTGTTTTTCACGTCGCCGAGAATGTATTGCGATTCGACCGAGGTGGCGCTGGTGCGCTGCTTGGCCACGATGGCGAGACCGGTGTGCATCATCTGCGAGTAGGCCGCCGCGAGTTTCATGCCGCCGACATCGGGCGCGACGACGAGCGGGTTTTCAAGCTTGAGCGAGGAAAGATATTTGTAGAGCACCGGCGCGGCGTAGAGATGATCGACCGGGATGTCGAAGAAGCCCTGAATTTGCTGCGCGTGCAGATCCATGGTCAGGACCCGGTTCGCGCCGCTCGCGACGAGGAGATTGGCGACGAGCTTGGCGGTGATCGGAACGCGGGGCTGGTCCTTGCGGTCCTGCCGCGCATAGCCGTAGAAAGGCAGGACGGCCGTGATGCGCTGGGCGCTCGCGCGCCGGGCCGCGTCGATCATGATCAGCAGCTCCATCAAATTCTGGTTGGTCGGCGGGGCGGTGGGCTGGACGATGAAGATGTCGCGTCCGCGAATGTTCTCGTTGAACTTGACGAAGGTTTCGCCGTTCGGAAATGAATTCACCGTGGCTTGGCCGAGCGGCACGCCCACGTAGTCGGCGATTTCCTGAGCGAGGGCGGGGTTGGCATTGCCCGTGAAAACTTGCGGGCCGGTATTGTCCATGGGCTGTGCAGTGTGCGCGTGTCGTGGTGGTGGGGGCAAGCTAGAATTAAGGCGCTTGGGTGACAGGGTCCGGTTTGTCTTTTAGCGGCGACGGAGATAGCGTTTCGCCCATGGTCGAGCCGCTTTCCTCTCCTCCCGTCCGGTCCCGGCGGCCTTGGTATTCACCTCTTCGGCTGTTGCAAAGGCTGGCCATTTATCTGCTGGTTGGTTACGTGATGATCTGCGGTTATCTCTATTTCGCGCAAAACGAAATGGAATATCCCCGGGCGGAATCCGGAGGGGTTCTGCCGACGGATGATGCCGCTCGTCAGGCCCGGGCGAGCGGCTTGGTTCCGTGGGACCGCACGACGGCGGGGGCCTCGGGCCCGCAAGGCTACGTACCGATCTCTTTTGCGAAATCCGGCGCGCGTGGGACCGTGGTGGTCTTTCACGGTAACGGCGGCTGGGCCGCGGAGCGCACCGTGTATGTCGATGCCTTCACTCGGCGCGGCTTTCGCACCTTTCTTTATGAGTACCCCGGTTACGGTGGCCGGTCGGGGACGCCTTACGAGAGCACGATCGTGCCCGATGCGCGGGCGCTGATCCGTTCCTTGGATCAGGAAGGATTCGGCCCGGTCTATCTCTGGGGCGAATCGCTGGGCGCGGGCGTGGCTTCCGCGGTATGCGCCGAACCGACGCTACCCGTCCACGGGCTCGTGCTCATGACGCCTTGGGACGCGGTCGCCAATGTCGCGCTCTATCGCTACCCGTTTGTGCCGGTGAGGTGGTTGATGACCGACCGATACGATTCCGTCGTCAATTTGGAGCACTTCAAACATCCCGTCTGCGTGATTCGCAGCACCCAGGACGAAATCATCCCCGCTCCCTTGACGATCAATCTTTTCGCGCATCTGCCCGACCCCAAAAAAATTATCCTCCAGGAAGGCTATGGCCACGAGGATTGGCCCAGCGCGCCCGAGCTTTCGTGGTGGGACGACGCGCTGAATTTCATCGCGCCGAGATAGGTGCTATTTTGTGGGCTTCGCCGGTTTCGCCGTTTGATTCGTGGCTTCGAGTTGCGCCAGCTCGCTGGCGGTCAGTTGCCGGCTCGGCACGGTGTAGACGGTTTCTTCGGACTGGCCATCCGGGGATTTCTCTTTCGAGACAAAGAAGTAGGGAAGATCAGGCCAGTGAAAGCGCATGATGGTGCGCGGCGGAAGAAAGCCAGTGACATCCGTTTTTCCGAAAACGTAGAACGCTAAAATATAAGCTATGATGGAAAGGGTCGTGATGCCCAGCACGCGATACCAGCGGAAGAGCTGGGTGAAATTGTACCAGGCCAGTTGCCAGCGGTTCTTTGGCAGGGGACTAGCGCCGCCCATCGATCAGCTCCCAGAACTCCGGCACCTTCTGCAGCATCTCGTCTTCGGCCATAGGCAGCTTGGTGCGGAAGAGAAAATCCCTCAGCGTATTCTTGTGCAGGACCCGATGGATGAGCAACCCGGCGTCGGTGCGCTCGAAATAAATCCGGTATTCCTTCGTGCGGTAGCGATAGAGATTGCGGCCCGCGCGGTGCAGCTTGCCGAACTTATCGGGGTCCGCTTTTTCGAGGTCCTCGGGCAGAAAGTTAAATTCGCTCAGGATCTGGAGCTGAAGCACCTTCGGCAGATGGGCGAGCTCACCGGCACTGCGATCGTTGAAAACTATTTGGAACACGAGAAGAGCCTACACCAAAGATCGGCTTAAGTACCGCTGCTTTTCTTGGCGGCAGGCGGAGGAGTCGCCTCACTGTCCACCCCGGCGTCAATCTTGGGTCGTTCCCCATAGATCAGGTACTTGCGGCGCGCTTCGCGGAAGGCGGCCAATCCGGGTTGCCAGGAGGAGATAATCTCATCGGGCGTTTTCCCTTTCTGCAAGGCGGTGCGCAGATCATCACCTCCGGCAATCGCATCGAAGGCCGCAGGACCCGATTCGCCGGTGGCGTCGGCCTTGAACATTTTGATGCCCGGTTTGTGATAGGTCCGGTAAAGGATCTGCACGGCGAGATTGCAGAGATTCACCTGGTCGCGGTCGGTGAAGTAAAGTTGCACGCCGTTGATGATCTTGTTCTTGAAGACGCCGTAGAACGGCTCAAAGGTCGAGGGGCGGAAGAGCACGCCGGGTGTGCCCATCTGGTTGAATTCATCGGCGAGCGCGAAGGAGTCGAACGAGGGATGACCGATCAACTGAAAGGGCAGCGTGTAGCCGATGCCATGGCTGATCCCGCCCGCTTCGCCGAGGAATCCGGTCGCGACATAAAAGAGCGACGTATCGGCGGTCGGAATATGCGGCGAAGTGGGAATCCAGATCAGCCCGGTGTCATCCCAATACATCGAGCGGTACCAGCCGACCATGGGCACAATGGTCAGCGCGGGCTTTTTCTTGAGCCAGCCCTTGGAGCTCTGGATCATGTAGGCCAGTTCGCCGGGGGTGAGGCCGTAGACGTAAGGGATGTCCCACTGGCACTCGAAATTACGATAGCCCGGCGCGGGCATCATGCCTTCGACCCGATTTCCGTTCAGCGGATTGGGCCGGTCGAGCACGTAGAACTTGATGCCCGCTTCCCCCGCCGCCTCCATTGCCAGCCCCAGCGTGCTGATGAATGTATAGCTGCGGCAGCCGATGTCCTGGATGTCGTAAACCAGCACGTCGATGTTCTTGAGCATCTCCGGTGATGGTTTTTTGTTTGGACCGTAAAGGGAGTAGACCGGCAGACCGGTGTGCTCATCGATGCTGGAGGGGACGTAGACGCCCGCCCAGTTGGAGCCGTAGACGCCGTGCTCCGGTCCGAAGAGCGCGACCAATTGCACGCCCGGGGCATGGCGAAGAATATCGACGGTGCTGACACCGTGCGAATCGATACCCGTCGCGTTGGTGATCAAGCCGACACGTTTGCCTTTCAGTTCGGCGAACTGCCGTTCTTCCAGCACATCGATACCGAGCTTGATAGCCGCCGCGTGCAGCAAGGGAGCGCCCAGAAGAAAGCAGGCAAGCAAAAGAGCCGGGCGAAAAAGATACATGCGTCTGCCTGCCGGTATACGACTTGACTGGAGGCGGGTCAAGAATCGTGCGTTATCCCGGATAGCGGCAGGCCGAGGTATGCTCATTCCCGTCCGTTTGCGGCGGCAAAAAAGGTGGAGTATCTTTCGGAAGAGAGGATGGCTGCGTTGCACCCGTGAAGGGAATGCATGGAATTAGTGAAGATTCCTCCGGCAAGCAGCGTCCAAGAGATAGAAAGAAGAATGTCACAGAAGGTAAACATATGAAAAAGCTCCTCTTGATACTTGCAGTGTTAATGACGCTCGGCTTTGCCAGTCAGGCCAACGCGGGCGTGGTGGTTGGCGTCGGCGTCGGCGGGTACTACGGCCCCGGTTACTACGGTGGCCCCTATCCCGGTTATAGTGCTCCGTATTACGGCTATCCCGGTTACGCCTACTTTGGTCCCGGTTATTATCCTTGGTACCAAGGGTACTGGCGCGGCGGCTACTACGGCTACCATGGCGGCTACCGTGGTGGTTACGGTGGCGGTTACGGGGGTGGCCATGGCGGCTATCACGGCGGTGGCGGGCATCACCACTAAGCCGTCTCGGCGGTAAAAAGAAAAACCCGGTTCGGATGTAAATCCAAACCGGGTTTTTCGTGTAAAGGGGCGGACCCGCGAACTAGAGGGAAAAACTTCCCCAGTAATTCAACTTTGGTTCCTTCGCCTTGCGGCGCCGCTTCTCGCTGGGCTTTTCGTAATTGCGACGGGTGCGCGCTTCACGCAACGTTCCTTCGCGATCCAATTTCTTTTTCAGACGGCGAAGCGCTTTATCAACTGATTCGCCTTTTTTTAGTCGTACTTCACTCAACGTAATTCACCTCGATCCATTTAAATTAATACCGCGAGACGCAACATCTGCGGGAAGGTCATTGTAGTAAGTTAGGGGCTTCTGTCAAAGGATTGAGTTAAGATTCTTACTATAAAGGGGTTATATTTGGTCGTTGAAGCTACTCCGGAGGCTTCACGCCCAATTCGTGCATCAAAAATCCCCAGATATCGGTTCCCATTTCCACCGTCTTTTTCACCTGATCACCGCCGCCATGGCCGCTTTGCGTCTCCATCCGCACCAGGATTGGATTCGTGCTGCCCGTGTTCGCTTGAAGTTCCGCCGCCATCTTTCGTGCGTGCATGGGATCGACGCGATCGTCATTGGCCGCGGTGCAAAAAAGCACGGCGGGATAAGCCGTACCCTTCACCACATGATGATACGGGGAGTAGGCGTAAAGCGCCTTGAACTGCTCTTCGTTTTCGGGCGAACCGTATTCGGGGACCCAGGTTTGGCCACTGCCGAATTTCGGATAGCGGATCATATCGAGCAGCGGCACTTCGCAAACTGCGGCGCGAAAAAGATCGGGCCGTTGCGTGATCGCCGCGCCGACGAGCAGCCCGCCATTCGATCCGCCCCGCACGGCGAGACGTTCCGGTTTGGTGTAACCCTGCGCGATCAGATATTCCGCCGCGCCGATGCAATCGTCGAAGACGTGTTGTTTCTTGAGGAGCATCCCGTCCTGGTGCCACTTCTCGCCGAACTCGCCGCCGCCGCGCAGATTCATCAGCGCGTAACCGCCGCCCGCCTCGAGCCACGGATAGAACCCGGGTGAGAAGAAGGGCGTCTGGCTCAAGCCGAATCCGCCGTAGCCATAGAGCAGGAAAGGCGTGCTGCCATCGAACGGCATGTCCTTGCGATGCACGATGAACATCGGGACCTGCGTGCCATCCTTCGACGCGTAGAATTTTTGCTCCACCACGTAAGGCGAAGGATCGACCGGCACTTCCACTTTGTACCAAAGTTTCGTCGCGGGATTATTCACGCTCGTCTGGAAAATCTCCGGCGGCTGCGTGAAATTCGCAAAACCGTAAAAGAGCTCCTCATGTTCGGGTTCACCGGCCAGCGCCGTCACGCTGCCGAGTCCGGGCAGGTCGAGCTGGCGGAGCAGCTTGCCATCGAGATCGCGGATCTCAACCCGGCTGACCACATCCTTCAGTTCATCCGCGATCAGGCGGTCGCCGATAATGGCCACGCCTTGTAAGACCAGGTCGGGCGATTCAGGAATGATCTCATGCCACTTCGCGCGCTGCGGATCGTCGAGGCTGACTTTGAAGAGTCGGAAGCGCGAAGCATCTTCATTGGTCAAGATGTAGCCCTGTCCCTTCCACGCTTCGAGCGAGTAAAGGAACGGCTTGCCCACGACGATGGGCCGCCAGCTTTTCGCCAGCGCCGCCGTCGGTTCACCGTGAAGCGGCTGGTAATAGAGATCGTTCTTGTCCCAGCCATTCTGCTGCTCGAAGAAAATCCATTTTCCGTCGCGCGAGATATCGGCGCCGATGAATTTGGTCGGATCGCCGGTCTTGGGATGGAGGACCGGATCGCTTTTCGGATCGGTGCCCAGCTTGTGATAACGGATCACCGCGAGGCCGGGACGGTCCTGCGGATGGGCCGGGTCGGCTGGAGGCAGGTAGGTGTAAACGAACCCGCTGCCATCCGGCAGCCATGAGGGCTCGGCATATTTCGCCCCCTCGATCACCTCGCCGGGGAGATCCTTGCCGGTCTCGATATCCTTCACATAGAGCGTCGCTTCATCCGCGTTGTTCGGCCGCAACGAATAGGCGAGCAGTTTCCCGTCGAGCGTGGCGGAAATGGAACCGAGCGCGGCGTTGTTCGTGCCGATGAACTGATTCGGATCGATCAGCACATGCTCCGGCGAATTGGCATCGCTCGCCAGGCGCCAATAGAGAATGGCCTTCTGATCATCGGGCCGGCGCTTCATGTAAAAGATGCGATCACCCGCGCGCGAGGGAGCGGAGATCGTCTCGATATGGAGCAGGGCGCTGTAACGCTTCTTCAGGGCCGCGCGACCGGGCAGGGCGTCGAGATACGTGCGCGTGAGATGATTCTGCGCGTCGAGCCAGCTCTTAACTTCGGGCGCGTTGCCGTCCTCCAGCCAGCGGTACGGGTCCGAGACTTTGACGCCGAAGTAGGTATCGAAGTCATTCGTGGTGCGGGAGAGGGGATAGGTGAGAGGCAGGTGAGGCATGGATGGTTCCGGTTTCGGGGCTTCGGTGGAAGTGGCCGGCGGCTTGGGGGCGACAGCCGCCGTTTTCTTTTTGGGCGAAAGGGCGACGGCGAGGATCAGGCCGCTGAGGACGATAAATGTTCCGCCAAACAAGAGGGCTGGCAGGAAAGGGAGGGAAAACGGTTCCTCCCGGCGC
>JAMFSY010000158.1 GCA_026225555.1 Methylacidiphilales bacterium | reverse complement strand
CAGCGCCTGCGCTTCATCGCCGGGCTGACCAATTGGGATCGCGAGAATATGTCCGCGATCATCCAGTATTACGTGGATCAGGTCCACAACCCCGAGGCGGCCATCGCCTTCCTGGAGACCCGGGCGCAGATCGACCCGAAGGCCAGCGAGATGGTTTACAGCCTTGCGGCGCTGCACGCTTCCCTGGCCCATCGGGATGAGGCGCTGAAGTATCTCCAGCAGGCTATTGCGACGGGCGGGACCAATGCCTCGATTTCAGCCAACCTCGATCCCCGCTTCCAGGACCTGCACGACGATCCGCGCTTTCAGGCGTTGGTGAATCCAGCCACGAACGCGGCCCCCGTCAATGCCCCGCCAGCGAATTTAAAGGCGCCCGTGAAGGTGAAGAAAAAGTGATGGGCTCAGCATTTCGCACGGATAAGATAAATTTATCGAGCGTTTTGCAATAAGCGCAAATCGGAAATGCGCCAAGAAATTGCGCCAAATCGAGAATGGATAACGTTCCTAACTCGTTCCGGTTGTTTTAGATTTATCCTTTTTTATTAGGATAAATCTTTTCTTCGCCGCCGGGAATGTAGGCCTTCCCCTTAATGCGTTACGTTGTAACTAATTTAGTCTCAAGCCCTACGACACCTAAACTTCACGATTTTTTTCTTGCCGCCGACTTTCTTATTATGCGACTAAGCTCTCCCGCCCCCTACGTTGTTAAAAAGGGGCGAGCCTTATCGGCTGCCTGTTCGGAAGCCCTCCCTGAGGAAGGTCCCCCACATGGTGTCCGGGAAGGTTTGGCTCAGGATATGCTAGCAACCGCTGTCTACTACAGAAAAAGACCTTATGCCCTCGAAAAATGAATCCTCGCCATCACCCAAACCGCTCCGTTTTGGTCCGGATGTAAACTCGGAATCGTCCCCTTCGTTGCAAGTTCCCTCCCCGTCGACCACGGCCAATCCGCCGGCGGTCACCGAGCCCAAGACCGAATTGCCCGCTTATGAATTTCTCGGCTACCTGCCCGATTCGTACGGCACGCAGAAGCTTTTCCTCTCCCCGCGCGACCCGCGCATTCTTTTCGCTTATTGGGACTTGAGCCCGGTCCAATATCAGGAAGCCGCCCGCGTCGCCAAAGACGGGAAGGTCTTCCTGGAAATTTATGTGCCCGGCGAAGGCCGCGTGCAACAGGTCCACATCTGGGACAACCATAAGAACTGGTACCTCCAGGTCAACCGCCCCGATACGGCTTTTATCGCCCAGCTTGGCTATTATCGTCAGGACGGCGGATTCGAAGTGCTGGCCCGCTCGGCGGAGGTACGCACGCCCCGCGACACGCTCTCGCCCAATACCGACGCCCGCTTTGTCACCATCCCTTTCCACGTCACCTTCCGCGAACTGGAGGCCATGATCGCCGCCCAAGCGCAACCCGGGGAAGAGTTGGTCGATACCCTCGCCCGCCTGCAACAGTCGGAGACGCCGCTACCCTTCCAGGCCCGCGTGCCCCGCGAGCTGACCCCCACGGAGAGCGAAGAGCTGCTGGAATACCTCGGCGACGAGGAAGTCCGGCGCCGCATGGTTGGCTCCCTCGAGATCACCGAGATCCTGCGCAAGCGTTTCGAGACCGCGCTCTCCTCCGGGCAGTGGACTTCGAGCGCCGGCGCGTGGGTGACGAGCGTGAGCAGCCCCTTTGGTGCGTCCTTCGGCAAGGAGCGCGGCTTCCACATGCACGTCAACGCCGAGCTGATCATTTACGGCGGCACGGAGCCAAACGCCAAGGTGCGCGTGGATGGCCACGACATCAGCCTGAGCAAGGACGGCACGTTCTCCTACCACTTCGTCTTCCCAGATGGCCAGTTCCATGTGCCAGTCGAGGCGACTTCGGCCGATGGCGTGGAAAAGCGGAGCGCCCTGCTCTCCTTCCTGCGTATGAGCGAAACCGAAGGCGATGTGCGGAAAACGGGCCAGCCCGTCATGGACGAGCCGCTCGGCCGCGTGTCCTAAATTGCTCTGTTGAGCTTTCGTTATTCCTGGGCTGATCGTGAGACCGGCCGAAGTTAATCTCATGGGGTCAATTCCCCGAAGTTCGCTTCGGCTTGGGCGATATCGCCTTGGGTGGTAGCCGCCGCACGCCGTGCGGTGGTGTCTTTTTCGAAGGGGACGTAGATCGCCGGAGCTTTTCTTCCCTCCTCCACCGCACGGCGTGCGGCGGCTACCAATTACTGCCGACCGCAGGTGTAACCGCGAGTTTTTGATTCACAATTTCGCTTTGGCGGGCTTGTGTGGAGACTACGCTCATGTCTTTCCCTTTGCATCCCGTTATCGCCCTCGATGGAACCGCCGCTTCCGGCAAGAGCACCTTCGCGCGCGCGCTGGCCCGGCGGCTGGCGTTTGTTTACGTGAACACGGGCGCGATGTACCGGGGCGTGACCTGGTACCTGCTGGAGAAAGAAATCCCCGTCCAGGACGAGGCGGTCGTGGCTCAGGCCATGAAGGAGATGAAACTGGAAACCCGCTTCCGGCCCGGCGAGTTCACCTTCCTCATCGACGGGATCGATCCCCAGCGCCATCTCCGGGAAGGACGGGTCAACCAGGCCGTCTCCGCCGTCTCGCAGGTCGCCGAGGTGCGGCATCTCCTGGTCGCGGAACAACGACTCCTCGCCGACCTCTCGCCTCTGGTGATGGAAGGACGGGATATCGGCACCGTCGTTTTTCCCGAGACACCCTACAAGCTCTTTCTCGATGCCGACGTGGAGGTGCGCGCCGCGCGCCGGAGCCATCAAGGCGAGACCGACATGATCCGGCAGCGCGACATCCTCGACAGTCAGCGCCGGAATTCCCCGCTGACCCTGGCCCCGGACGCGCTCTCGCTCGATTCGGGCCAGGACTCGGTCGATACCCTGGTCGAGAAGGCGTTGGTGCATCTCGCCGCCAAAGGCCTCGAAATTCCAGTCGCCTCCTGAATTTTTTATGACCCGACCTGAGCCTCTTCCTCTCTGGAGCGGACCCACACCGTCGAGCCGGGGCACGTCGCCCGCCGATACTCCTTCCCTCATCTGTTATCTGCCCGAAAAAGCGGATGCGCCCACGCCCGCCCTCGTCATTTTTCCCGGCGGCGGCTACCAGATGCTGGCCATCGAGCATGAGGGCTTCAACCAGGTTCCCTTCTTTCTTTCGCGAGGCGTCGCGACATTCATCCTGAAATATCGCCTGCCCACGAATGGCTATCCGCATCCCGTGCCGCTCCTCGATGCGCAGCGGGCCTTGCGCCTGGTGCGCAGTCGCGCGGCGGAATGGAACATCGATCCGGCCCACATCGGGATCATGGGATTTTCCGCGGGCGGCCATCTCGCCTCCACGCTCGATACGCACTTCGACGCGGGCCATCCACAGGCGGCCGATCCGGTCGACCGGCTGAGTTGCCGCCCCGATTTCGCCGTGCTGGTCTACCCGGTCATCAGCCTGAAGGAGAGCTTCACCCACGAAGGAAGCCGCCGCAATCTCCTCGGGCCCGATCCCGATCCGGCGCTGCTGGAAAACCTCTCCAATGAGACCCAGGTCACGCCGCAAACGCCGCCGACCCTGCTCATCTCGGCCCAGGACGACACGGCGGTCCCGATTGAGAACAGCCGGGTCATGCATGCGGCGCTGCTCAAGGCAGGCGTTCCCGCCGCGATCCACGAATATCCCAAGGGCGGCCACGGCTTCGGCTCCGGCCTCGATCCCGATCCGAGCCCGCCCGGCTGGCTGGATCGGGTCGCCGACTGGCTAACGGAGCAAGGTTTCCTGCGCTGATCAGGCGGAAAAAGTTCCCATTCCGGTCTGGAGTTTAAGGAAGTATTCCTTATCCTTTTCCGCGTGAACGAACCCCGGTTCTTCTATTCCACTGACGGCACGGACGTGCAGGGACCGGTCACGTTGGATGATCTCCGGCAGCTTTTCGCGACGGGAGGCATCCGCGCCAGCAGCTTTCTTTGCCCTGAGGGCGAGACCGAATGGCAGCCGGTCAATCCCGAGTTCTTCGCGCCTCCGCCGCCCCCACCGATCGCGGCAATGCCCCCTCCACGACCGCCCCCCGCGCAACCGCCGCCCTATCGGCCCGAGGCTTCCTACTCGCACCGCTCGCGCTCGTCGTCCCGGTCCCGCCGGACGGGAGGAATCACTACTGCGGTCGGCTGGTTCATCGCCGTGGGCGTCGCGGCCTTGATCGTCATCCACAACGTATCGGCCCCGAGCTATCACCAAAGCTACGCCTACACTGTCGGCTCGTTCATCGGTTCTCTCTTTGGCATCGTCATCCTTCCCTACCTGGTCTCGTTCTGCTGCCCGCGCCGCAGTCGATCTATGGTCGTGACCGTCGGGATTGCGGCCGTTTCCCTGCTCATGCTGGCAGGGACTGTCAGCGAAAGCGGCGAGCAGAGGCGTCTGCTGGCCGCCGCCAGCGACATCCAAAAGAAGACGGCCAGCGAAGCCCAGCAACAGATCAAAACCCAGGGCTATTTCTCACCCGATCCGCAGGAGGCCCAGAAAGACCTGCAAAAACTCAAGGACCAGGTGGGAACGGGTGATTCCATGATGGACCGCGTCGCGCGCGATCTGCTCACCGTTACCGACCAGCTGATGCAAAAATCGAATGCGGCTCAGGCCGCGGGTAAGGCCTGTAATTTCGATCCCACCACGATCACCGGTCCGGACGACATCGCGAACCGCCACGCCGCGATCGAGAAGCTCCACGACACGGAGGAAGACATGGTTGTCTTCCTCCAGAATATCGACGCGAATTGCCGCGATGTGCTGAGCGCGGAACATCTCAGCGACCAGGCGATGAGTCAAACCATCGCGGGCTTTCGCCAATCCGGACATGTCGACCTGCTGATCGTTCTCTGGCAGGCCCAGGCCAAGCTCGCCGAGGATCACCTCGCCCGTCTCGATCTCCTTTCCCGGACCTGGGGAAAATGGAGCGCGAAGGACGGGAAAATGGTCTTCAACGACGATGACACCGTGTCGGCCTATAACGATTTGCTCCGTTCGCTGCAAGACGACGTGAAGAAAATCGGCGATACGCAGAAGCAGATTTTCCAGTAGCGTCGGAGGGCCGGGATTTTGGTCCCAAGCGTGCAGGCGCTGAAGATTTCTGCCAGGATGGAGGGCCCCGCGCATCTTACCCGGAGAAATCACATGGCCGGTCGAGAAACCTCCCATCACCTCGGATTGAAAACCCTGGCCCTCGCCTGGGCTTATCAACAGGGCATGTCCCTTGCCGCGCCTGAAGTTTCCTTTCCGCATCGTCGCTTTCGGGTCGATGTGGCCGCCTGCTGCCCGTTGCGCAAGGTGCCATCCCGCAAGCCGGTATCCAGCATCACCGCCGTCCTGAAGGCCGCCGTCATCTTCGAATGCAAGCAGGTGCGGAGCGACCTGATCCGGGACAACAAAAAGCGCGAGGCCCTGGCCCAGCGGCTGAAGGCGCTGGAAAAGCGGCGCGGGTTATTGGAATCGCTGCTTCATCTCCATCATCCCCACTTGGCGAAAGGGGAAAGCCTCTTCCCCGAGTTCGACAGTTACCATCTCCAGGAATGCCGGCATGAAGGCTACCGGAAATTGGGCCAGCACATCGCCACGGCCAAACGGGGCATCATCCATGCGACCAAGTTCGACCGGCTTCTCTCCTACCGCATGGCGAACCTTCATTACCTGGTGGTTGAGGAAAAGCTTTTGGAATCCCACGAAGTGCCCACGGGCTGGGGGTTGCTCGTGCGGACGGGCGAAAAGATGGAGCTGCTCAACCGGCCCACCTGGCAGGACATCGACGTCGAAAACCAGTTGGTCTTTCTCCAGCAGATCGCGGCGAAGAAAGCTTTCGCCGGCGCTGAGGCGGCCCTTCCGGCCGAAGGCAGCCTCACCCTCCGAACTTGAGGATGCGGATGGGCATGACGACCATGGGAATTCCCTGGAGCTGAAGACGTCGCGTGATCGCGTAGGCGGTCTCGTTATGGAGCAGCGGATAGTACCATTTTTCGGCCTCGAAGAGCAGCTTTCCGGCGAAGAAAACCGAGCGGGGATAGTGCTCGCGGATCCTCATGCAGAGCTCGGTCGATTCCTGCACGGGATCGGTCCCGAGTGTGTATTCGCCGTCCGCCGCCAGGCCGAGGGTGTGGGCCAGGAGGACAAAGCGATCGATCGTCTTCTGGCGGTCGGCGCGGAGTTTGACGACCTCTTCCGTGCCCTTGAAATTGCCCGAGTCGAGCACGCCGACCGAGGCGAAGAAAACCTGGGAATACTGGCCGGGAAATGTCTTGAGCAGGATGAGCAGCGTGTGGATGCCAAGACCGCTGTAGGCATTGACCAGCAGGACGGCGGTCTGCTTCTTGGGGCTCATCGCCGGGGGATACTCGACCTTCTCGCCCGCGAGGGTCTGCATGTCGCCGAGCTGGGCGTTGAGCTCGGCCAGCTTGGCGCGGACCCGCTGGTAGTGGCGATGGATCAGGATGCAAAGCAGGATGAGCAGGCCGGTGACAAAGATCGTCACCCACGCACCTTGGGTGAATTTCAGGATCACGACCGCGACGAGGATCGTGAAGCAAAGCACGAAGGAAAAGGAATGGACCATGATGGGCGTGATGCCCTGGTTTTTGCGCTTGCGGCGCGTCCAGGAAAAGCGGGTCATGCCGAGCTGCGAGAGTGAGAAGGTGACGAACACGTTGATCGCGTACATCGTCACCAGCGTATCGACCGAACCACGCGTATAGAGCAGGCTCGCGATGGCCGCCGCGCCGACCATCAGCACGCCGTAATGGCTGGTGAGGCTATCCGAAAGCGAGCTGAACCGGCGCGGCACCCAGCCATCGAGCGCCATGTTGGCCATCACGCGCGGGCCGCCGATGTAACCGGTCTGCGCGGCGAAAAGGAGCAGGCCCGCCTCGGAACCGAGCGTGAGGTAGGTGAACCAGTTGCCGAAATGGACCTTGTCCACGAGCAGGCCGTTCATGGTGTGGCCCACTACGGGGCGAAGATCGGCGAGCAGGTAACAGAGCATCAAGCCGCCCGCGGTGACGGCGAGCGAGACGGCCATGTAGAGCATGGTCCACTTCGCGTTGACGACCTGCGGCTCGCGCATGGCGGAGACGCCGTTGGAGACCGCCTCGATCCCGGTGTAGGTACCGGCACCGCGTGAGTAGGCCTGAAGGAAGACGACCAGCAGCACCCAGAGGCCCAGGTTGCTGGCATCGGTGTGGACTTCCTGGTGGATCTGCGTGAAATGGCCCGCAATGGTCCCCGGATGCGTGACCAGGACGCCGATCATCAAGGCCAGATGCGTGGCGACAAAGAGCAGGAAGATCGGGACGATGACGTTGATCGATTCCTTGATGCCCCGGAGATTGAGCAGGATGAGCATCGCCACGCAAAGAAGCTCCACCGGCAATTTCCATTCCTGATAGCCGAGCGGAACGACGTTGAATATTTGGTCCACGCTCGACGCGATGGAGGTCGTGACGGTGAGCACGTAATCGACCAGGAGCGCGCAACCCGAGATGAGGCCGAAGTAGGGCCCGAGCAGTTTGCTGGCGACGCCATAACCACCACCGCTATAGGGGAAGTGTTCAATCAGCCCGGCATAGGACCAGGAGATGACCGCGACCGTGATGGTGGTGGCCAGAGCCAGGAAGACGGCCAGTTCCGGGTGACTGCCCAGGTTATGCGGGAGATCGAAGAGGGCGCGGAACGATTCGTCCGGGCCATAAGCGCAGGAGCTGAGTCCATCGACGCCGAGGCCGACCCAGGCGAGAAACGGGATGAGCGAGATGGAATGGAAGAGCGACGGGTCGTTGATGTCCCGGGGCTTGCCATACAATAGGTTATGGATGAGCGAACTCTTCTTCGGGGTCGGTTTCGCTGTCGAGGGCTCGGCAGTCGACCCGGAAGTATCGTTCATCGGTATGGGCATGGCGTCAAATCAAGAGGGTCAGGCGCAGACACCTCAGCTTCGGGGGCCGCAGCGGGAAATGCAATCCTTGAGGTGGATCGCGGGGATGCGCAGGAACCTTGCCATTATTGGTAAGGGGCATAAAGAATCCCGCCGCCGAACCATTGAGAATGATGGTTCCGTCCGGGACTCCTCCCGAAACTTGCTCGGGATGGCGTGTTTCTATCTTTGTATCCTGAGCTTTGCCGCCTTGGCATACTCTGAGGCGATCCCCTCAGCATGAATCATGAGATGTCATCACGTTGAAGATGGTGGGGTGCCTAATAGCTAGGCGGATAGGCTAAATTATTTTGCGCGATAGATTACAAATCGCTACTTGCGGACGCCCTTCCATTCAAACCGTTTTGTCGTTGTAAGACAGATGCCTCGCAACACTCCGTTCAAAAATTTGGCGTGGTGAATTGGAGAATATGACGAATCTTCCTCGGTGCCATATGCCATCACCAAAAGCAGGTCTCGATCTTCATTTATGGTGACGATCAGGGAGAATTGCCCGCGATAACCATATTGGTCTGTATAGGTCCCCTTCAGATGGTTGTGCTCTTGGGTTATCGTCATCCGTACAGGATATTTGATCTCAGTCCCCTCCGATTGGGCATCCGCTTGAATCTCCCATGTGCCGATAAAATCTTTGGCCGCCCCAGAAACGTGCAGCATTGAAGCCAGTAGAAAAAGCATCAGAGATCTGAAGATCATGCCACTGAAGTCGTTGAAAGTTGGTATTCCGTGGAAAGATAAACCGATTAGCAACAATGATAGACCCATTTCGGTCATCCTGAGCTTGTCGAAGGATCAGTTCCGCCTCGGTAAAAAGCAAGAGGCAACCGACCTGATCCTGCCACACGTGTGTGCGACAAGCTCAGGATGACTGCTTTTTTCAGCCAGCGCGTCGTCAAGCTCGTCGTGCCATTTCCCGGAACGGAATGCGCGCCTGGTATTGACGAATGCGCAAGTCCACGGATGCTGGTTCTTCGGCCCCGCCCGTTTCGCCCATGGACCT
>JAMFSY010000026.1 GCA_026225555.1 Methylacidiphilales bacterium | reverse complement strand
CGTCCTGCGCCTCAAAGGCTGGCGCGGTCTTGCCACTCGTTACGCCAAACGCGCCTCATCCTTTCTGGCCATCGTCCAGATTCGTTGCCTCGTTCTCTGGGCTAAAATCTCGTGACTACACTGTCTAATACTGCCTCTGGCCCAAAAAAGGGAGTCCGGCCAGTATTCGACCATCTGCATAACAATCGACTCGGATTTCTCTGGTCCGCTGGCTGTGATCTAGCCGCCGTCTTTTGTTTTTGCCACGTCTACCGGATGTGGCAGCAAGGACGCTATTTACCGGATCAAGCGGAACAGCCTTCTTTGGAAGTGGGGATTCAGTTATGACCCACCGTGCGCACCTATTCATTACGGCAAAGGTAGGCCCCATGTTCCAGCAAATGGGTTCGTAAATGCCGGTATCGACTTGATGCACATCGGGGGCTTTCATGCGGCAAGCTTGCGCCGCCGCCACCCCGGCAGCTTCTTCGTGCCTAACACTACTCCTCTCGGGACTGAATATTTAGGTTGGGGGCAGCCATCTACTCGTGACGCAACGCCTCGATGGGATCGAGTCGGGAGGCGAGCACGGCTGGCCAATAACCGAAGCCGATGCCGACCCCCACGGAAAAGCCGCAGGAAAGCAGGATGGAAAGCAGCGACGGATTCATCAGGACGCCCTGGAGATAGCCGATGATCAGCGAAATGATCCATCCCAAGGCGATGCCGAGAAAACCGCCGGTTAGACACAGCGTCACCGACTCGATCAAAAATTGCGCCTGGATATCGTGGCCACGAGCTCCGAGGGCCTTGCGCAGGCCGATCTCCCGTGTTCGTTCCGTGACAGAGACGAGCATGATATTCATGATGCCGATGCCGCCGACCACCAGGGAAATGGCGGCGACACTGGCCAGCATGAGCGAGATCGTCCGCGTCACCGCGCTCAACGCCTCCTCTGTCGCGACCAGATTGATTACCCGGTAGCTGTCATTTTCCACGCTCGGAATGTGCGGCCACTCGCGCGTGATGTCCATCAGCTGAGACTCCGTCAGGTCGATCGCGCGGGCATTCGTTGCGCTGGTGTCGATCCAATCGACATATTTTTTACCCAGCACGCGATACATCGCGGTCTGTAGCGGCACGAGAATCACATCGTCGGTGTCGCTCATTCCGTTGGTGCCCTTGGAGGGGAGGACGCCAATCACGGTAAAGGGAATATGGTTGATCTCGATGGTCTGTCCGATCGGGTTGCTTTGCCCGAAGAGGCCCGTCAAGACGGTGGTGCCCAGGAGCGCCACCCGTTTGCGCAGACGACCTTCTTCCAAGGTGAAAAAGCGCCCGTAAGTCGGCGTCGCCGCATAGATTTTCTCGTAACCGGGCATGACTCCGTGCAGTTGCGTGCTGACGTTGTTGTGACCGAAAACGGCCTGGACCGTTCCGCTGACGCCTCCGGAAACCGCCGCGATGCCGGTGACGCGGCCATCCAGATGGGTGGCCTCGTCGAGCGTCAGGCGGCTGACCGCGCCGCGCTGTTGACGCACGCCGCCCGTGTTCTGCGCGTTGGGCACGACGATAAGGCGATTGGAGCCCAGCGCGGAGATTTCGCGATCGACGGAAGCCTGCGCGGCTTTGCCGAGGGCGAGCATGACGATCACTGCCGCGACCCCTATGATGATTCCCAGCGCCGATAGGCAGGTGCGCAGCCGGTTGGCCCAAAGCCCGCGTGCCGCCTGCTGGAGATTGAGAAAAAGCAGCTTCCAGTAGACCTGCGACGAGATCTTCCACTCGGCCGGTGGAGTCATGGCGGCAACAGGCGGGGCCAACGCAGCGAGAGGCTTGCGTGTATCCTCGACGATATGCCCATCGTGCATGCGGATGGTGCGGTCGGCATGCGCCGCGATGGAGGGCTCGTGCGTCACCAGCACGATGGTCAGGCCTTCCGCGTGCAACTCGCGCAGGAGCGCCATGATTTCCGTGCCGCTCTGGGAATCGAGATTGCCCGTCGGTTCATCGGCCAGGACGATGGTGGGACGGCGGACCAGCGCGCGCGCGATGGCGACGCGTTGCTGCTGGCCGCCGGAAAGCTCGTTGGGCCGGTGCGAGCCGCGATGCCCAAGGCCCACCCGGGTGAGCAGATCGGCCGGATCGGCGGAGGGCCGGTCGCCCTTGGCATAAATGAGCGGCAATTCGACGTTGTCGAAAGCCGACATGCGCTTGAGCAGGTGAAATTGCTGAAAAACGAAGCCAATCGTTTCCGAGCGCAGTCGCGAAAGCTCCCCGTCCGATAAGTCGGCGATGTTGCGGCCCCCGATGCTCAGCACGCCGGTATCGGGCCGATCGAGCAGGCCGATGGTGTGTAGCAACGTTGATTTGCCCGAACCCGAGGCGCCGATCAGCGAGATGAATTCCCCCTGTTCGATGCGCAGCGAAATGCCCTGAAGGGCATTCACCGTCACGTCGCCCATCTGGTAAGTCTTGGTGACTTTCTCGAGAACGATCATTTCCTTTTCGATGCCGGAGAGATGAACGAGAAGCCGCTCTTTTGCGCCTGGACGGTGAACGCCGGGCGGGCGATCCAGTCGCCTTCGTCCAGGCCCGAGAGCACTTCGGTCCAGGTGCCGTCGCTTTCGCCCACCTTGATCGCCTGCGTCAGCAAAGGCTGGTTCGGGCCCGGCACAACAAGTACGGTCCCTTCCGGACTGATCGCGTCGGTCGGGATGCGGAGGACATGGTCGCGATTGGAAATCAGCAGGAAGACGTTGGCTGAAATGCCGCTGCGCACAAAGCCGGGGGTCTGGTCGAGGAAGATGTTGACCAGGTAGGTTGTCACGTTGTTGACCGTGGTGGCATCGTAGGCGATGGCGTTGACCTTGCCGGTCAGCTTCTTGTCCGGATAGCTGTCGAACGTGATGTCGACCGGCTGCCCCAGCGAGACGTGCTCGAGATCGGTCTCGTCGACGTTGGCCTGGACGATCAAGTGGTCTGACATCGTGAAGACGGTCTGTGCCGTGACGACCACCTGTCCGGGCACGACCGAAGTCGAAATGATGTGTCCATCCAGCGGGGCGATAAGCGGGGCGGCCTTGTAGATGTCTTTCCAGAAGGCGACTTCCTTTCCGCCCGCGGCTTCGGCCGCATCCATCAACGCCGCGCGATCGGTGGAGCTGATCCAGGCGAGGACCTGCCCTTCCTTGACCGCCACGCCGTTGGCGACATTGACCGAATCGATCCGGCCCGGGATGGGCGGCGTGACGTTGAGCCGGTGTTCCGGCCCCACCACGGCGCTTTCCCGCAGAGTGACGATCAGAGGGCCGCGCTCCACTTTCAGGTAATCGTAGGTCAGCGGGGTGGCGCTCCAGCGGAGCGCCAGCACGATCAGGCCCCCGGTCGCGGCCAGGATGCACAGGACCAACGCCGCATATTTCCAACTAAAAAAAGTTCGCCGTTTCATGGAATCGCTCCTAAGCCTCTTGCCTGTTCCCAATTCGCCTCGGCGATCACCGCGCTCAACTGGGCGGAAAGGCAACTTTGTTGCTGGCTGACATAACTATCGGTGATGGTATCGAAATCCTGGAACGACATGAGACCGTTCCGGTAACTGGCCTCGGCGATCTTGTACCGCAAGGCGGTTGCCTCCAGCAGTTCGTTCTGGATGCGCACATTTTCCTCGGAATCCACCAGGCTCTTGAACGTCTGGCCCAGGGTGAGGGCGGCTTGGTCCGTGCCGGATTGCAACTGAGCCAGGGCTTGGCGGAAGCTGGCATCCGCCGCCTTCACGTCGAAGTAGGTCCGGCCTCCTTCGAAGATCGGATAGGTGACGCTCACATCGGCCGAGAAGCCGCTTTGCCGCAGCGGGAACTGCGAATCGGAGCGGTAGAGGGTTGCCCCGGCCGAGATGTTCGGATACCACCCGCTTTCCGCGAGGGTAATGCCGGCCGCCGCCGCCTGGGTTTGCGCCGTCTTCTGAAAGAAGGCCGGCGTCTGAACCGCCAGCTTGCGAAAATCGGGGGTGACGGGCAACGGTTCCGTGTTCAATTGGCCCGCCGCCCGGACGGGCTTGGGCAGTTGCTGGCCGAGGACGACTTCCAGTTGTAACCCCGAAAGATCACAGGTGCGCAACGCCTGGTTGAGCCCCACGTTCGCCTGGTCCAGATTCGCATCGCTCAAAAGCATGGCGCCTTTGTCTTCCTGGCCGCCCTGGTAAAGCAGCCGGACCAGGCGGGCCGTGTTCTGGCGGATATCAATGACGTTGCGGCTGATGACGATGAGTTGTTGCGCGTAGAGCAATTGGGCGAAGGCCGTTTTGAGGTCGAAACTGATGGCTGCTTTTTCGGCGTTCAAATTCGCGAAGGCAAGTCCCAGTTCCGCGCGCGCCTGATCGATGTGGCCCTTGGTGGCGAAGCCGTCGAAAATGGTCTGCGAGATATTAAGCTGCACGAGATAAGCGGTGGAATAGTTGCTTGGCGAGGCGAGGTAGGGCCCCACATACGCGCGGGTGTCGCCGACGCTCGCGCTGATCTGCGGAAAAAGCGTCGAGTAGGCGCCAAGCCGCACCGCGTTACTGTTGAGCACGCCCTCCCGTGAGGCCTGCAGATCCGGGTTGTGCGCCGTGGCCAGGTGAACGCACGCTTCCCACGTCAGCAAGGCTGGAGAAGAATCAGGTACTTCAGACGCGGATGCCGGAAGGGTCGCGCTCTCGCTCTCGAGCGGGTAAGCGTTCGAGGTCGGGACCAGCCAGATTCCGACCGTCAGGCAGAGGAAGAGACCGGGTGCGATTAATTTCTTGGCCGCTAACTTGAAAACAATAACCACAGAGAATAAACCAAAAATAGGCGGAAAGTTGCGGTTAAAGTGGCCAAATAAGGCATAAAGTCGGTGATATCTCCAGTAAAACGTGGATTTCGTGAATTTGGTTCTTACTTTCGCCAGCTTCACTTACTGCTCACATCCTTGCCCTTGCTTAGGGATTTTACCGCTTCCGGTTACGATCACGAATTGGAGGCCAACCATGCAGCAGTTCAGACTATTTCGACGAAAGAGCGGGTACTATGGGTTGCTTCATGGCTCTCAGGTATCATGGAGAGTCTTCAATTGCCGGTTTCCGCATTCTTAATGCAGCGAAAGCCGAGGTGATTTGCGCCGGAATCGATATCGCCCTTGCCGCGTGTACCCAACATATAGCGCGTGCAGTATTGGTCTGTGCAGAGAAAGGATCCCCCCCGCTGTACCCGCATGGATTGATTCGGATCGCCAGGATCAGGCGACTTGTCCGGACCCTGGGGATTATGCGGCACCCCGCCCTGTGAAGTGAGGGTTGAATAATAATCGGGCCGATACCAGTCGCTGCACCATTGCCAGACGTTGCCGGCCATATCGTAAAGCCCGTAGCCGTTCGGAGGAAAATGCGCGACCGGGGCGATCCCCGCAAAGCCGTCCGCCCCGGTGTCCTTGACGGGAAATTGACCCTCGAAAATATTCGCCATCAGATGCACGCAATGCGCAATATCGGCATGCTGATGTCCATTACCGGAATGATGGCGAAGCATTGCCCAGATGCCTGGCTTCTCAATCTCACGAACCCGATGTCGATGCTCTGCACGTATTTGATGAAACACACAAATATCAAGAGTGCCGGCTTTTGTCATCAGGTGCATGGATCATTGGGTGTGATAGCAGAACAGTTCGGCTTCGAGCCAGGAGAGTTTCAGGTGATTAGCGCGGGTATCAACCATCTCAACTGGCTTTTCGATCTCCGGCGGCGAAGCAATGGAAAAAGTTACCTCAAAGAGTTTCTAACCCAGATTGAAACTTCCCTGTGGTGGACGGAGAAACACAAAGGGGTGCCCGCGCATCGCTTCAGTCTGGAACTCTACAAGACATTTGGGATGTATCCTATTGGCTATGACGACCATATTTGGGAATACGTTTCATGTTTTCCAGAAAAGGAAGAGTGGGAGGATCTCGGAATCGAGTCTTACGCAACTTCCTACCTTAAGCCGGCACTCGCAGCCAAGGAAACGACCTTGGAACGCGCACTAAAGGAGCAGAAGAGTATTTCCGAAGGTAACACAGCCACCAACCCCTTCCCGAAGTCTGCGGATCATCCCTACTATCGAGAAGTTGTCTGCGCGACCATTGCTGCATTGGAGACCAATGAGCCGCTCTACCTGGACGCCATGGTCGGGTTAAACCACGGTTCGGTCTCAAATCTTCCTACGGATGCCGTTCTCGACCGCCCTGTGGTCGTTGTCGGGGGCGCCTTTCGCAGTGTGGAAGTCGGGGCGTTGTCCTCGGGGCCCGCCGAAATTTGCCGACGCCAGATCACGATTCACGAGATGGTCGTCAAAGCTGTTGTCGAAGGTGACGAAAATTTAGCCGTCCAGGCGCTAAGCCTCGATCGCTATGTACGAACCATGTCTCAAGCGCGAAATATCTGGAGCGACTTCCGCAAGGAAAACGCGAAATACCTACCTACCTTTCATTAAGGCGTCCACGTCAAAATGTAGACTATTCAACAGTGCAAGTTACTATTTCATCCACTCACCAAGCTTGCGGACAAGCGGCGGCAATATGTGGCGCCACCCGCATTCGGGAGGCGATCAAGACGCGCGACCGTGCCAATATCATCGTAGCCACGGGAGCATCTCAATTCAAAATGATTGAGACATTGGTTGCAGATGATTCCATTGCCTGGAATAAGGTCACCGTTTTTCATCTAGATGAATACATCGGTATTCCGATTACACATCCAGCATCCTTCCGGATGTATCTGTGGGAGCGCTTTCACAGAAAACTGCCCTGCCCCCTTCACTCCTTCCATTACATCGCAGGGGACGAGAGCCCGGACAAAGAATGCGAACGCCTTGGCGCCTTGATTGCAAGCCATCCAATTGATGTCTGTTTTGCGGGGATAGGCGAGAACGCTCACCTGGCCTTTAACGATCCGCCTGCGGATTTTGAAACGGAAATCCCCTACCTCATTGTCGACCTCGATGAGGCTTGTCGTAAACAACAGTCGGGAGAAGGGTGGTTCAATTCGCTGGATGAGGTCCCCCGGAAGGCCATCTCCATGTCCATCCGCCAGATTCTCAAGGCGCGGTCTGTTGTGATTACCGCTCCGGACGTCCGCAAGGCACCAGCGATCAGGGACAGCATCGAAGGGCCGGTGACCAGCCAGGTTCCTGCTTCAATTCTTCAGCAACATTCCGATACACACGTGTTCCTCGATCCGGCATCCGCCTCGCTCCTGAGCAGAGTAAACCGATAATCCTTCCGTGGAATACTTCGACATCCAAGTGAATGGTTATGGAGGAATCGACTTCAATCAGGACGATCTGACTCCCGGGGACCTTCACCGGATCTGCGAACGACTAACCGCTGATGGCGTGGAAGGAATCCTAGCGACGATTATCACGGATTTTCCCGAAAGAATGATTTCCCGCTTGCGCCGCATCGCGAAGCTGCGCGACTCCAATGACTTCGCACGACAAGTAATCGCAGGTTTCCATATTGAAGGCCCCTTTTTGAACCCAAAAGATGGCTGCCGAGGAGCACATCCTCAGGATGCAATTCAACCAGCCGACCTCGGCCTGGCCGAACGTCTACTTGATGCAGGCAGCGGCTTGGTTCGCATTTTTACACTGGCGCCGGAACAGGATCCAGGCTCCCATATTACTCGTTTTTTGTCGAATCAGCATATCGTCGTTTCCGCAGGCCATACCGATGCGAGCCTTGATCAATTGCGCGAAGGAATCGATGCAGGACTGAGCATGGTAACGCACCTCGGCAACGCCTGTCCGAAGCCCATCGATCGCCACGAAAACATCATCCAGCGCGCCCTTTTTCTCCGCAAACACCTTTGGCTCAGTTTTATTGCGGACGGCGTTCATATCCCGTTTCCGGCCCTGCGTAATTATCTGGATCTGGCTGGGGACAGGAGCCTTGTAACCACCGATGCGATGGCCGCAGCCGGCCTTGGGGCTGGCACGCATCGTCTCGGACGATGGACCGTAGAAGTCAAAGAGGATCTGGCCGCCTGGGCTCCGGACGGTTCGCATTTGTTAGGCTCGGCCATGTCCATGCCAAGGGTCGCGCAAAACCTCGCAAAAAAACTCGGCCTTGACGGAGAAACGATCGCGTTGCTGACCAGTAAACGGCCACGAGAGGCTATCGGACTCCAATGAATACGAACCCTGTCCGCCTGGCCATTATCGGCAGCGGTTCGATCGCGAACATGCATGCCAACGCCATTGCCAGAATCCCCGAAGCAAAGCTGACGGCCATCTGCTCGCGCAATACGAAAAAGGCTGAAGAGCTGGCTCAGCCATCCGGAGCCCGCGTAACGGATTCGCTGGAGCAACTTCTCGCTCCCGGCGATATCGACGCGGTCCTGGTCGCGACGCCACGCGGCGCTCATGCTGAGGCCGCAATTTCCGCCCTGCGGTCAAAAAAACATGTGCTTTGCGAGAAACCTTTCGAGATCAGCAGTAAACGTGCCCGGTTGATGATCGACGAGGCAGAAAGATCTGGCGTCCTTCTGGCAGGATTCTTCCCCCTCCGCCACGGTGCGGGAGCAAAGATTCTCCAACAGGCCATCGAGACGAATCGTTTCGGGCGCCTCACATTTCTCAGTGCCCGGATTAAATGGTGGAGGGAGCAAAGCTATTACGATTCCTCGACATGGCGTGGAACATGGAACCTAGACGGCGGCGGTGCGCTGATGAATCAAGGCATCCATGCTGTTGATCTGATGCAATGGCTCGGAGGGAAGGTTACTGAAGTTTCGGCCTTTTCTGCCACCCTAGCTCATCGAGATATCGAAGTTGAGGATACCTTGGCGGCCACAATGCGGTTTGAAAATGGCTCTCTTGGCACCATTGAGGCGACAACTTCCTGTTATCCTGGGCTCGATTTGAGTCTGGAAGTCTCTGGTGATTGCGGCACAGCTATCCTTGTAAATGATCAGATTGAGTATTGGCGGTTTTCTCAAGATATGATTGACGATGCCGCCATCCGATCCGGTCGGATTGGCGGGAAAATCGGTGGCGGCGCTTCTGACCCCAAAGCCATTTCTTGTGAAGGGCACCGTCAGCAGATTGTGGAGTTTTGCCGCGCCATTCGCGGTTACCCAGCAAACGTGATCGATGGAAATGAAGCTGCCAAGGCCGTCTCTGTGATCGAAGCCATTTACCGTTCCGCCCAATCCGGAAGATCCGAACCAATTCTCCACTAGCCATGACCCATCGCATTGCTTTTGCCGGGTTCCGGCATCCTCATATTTTTAGTCTCTGGGATGCGACAAACGCTCGCGCAGATTGTCAAATTGCCGCCGCATGCGAAACCGATGCGCCCACGCGAAAACAATTGCAAAGCGGCGGAAAGATTCATCTCACCCATACTGATTTTGAGAACATGCTAAGGGATAGAGGCTGCAATATTGTAGCCATCGGCGATGTTTATGCGCGCCGGGGCGCCCTGGCTATCGCCGCACTCAAGGCCGGAAAGCATGTCATTTCGGACAAACCACTCTGCACCAACCTGGAGGAATTGGAACAAATCGCACGGCTCGCGAGGGAAAGCAGCCTCTCCGTTGGTTGTCAGCTGGATTTGATTGAAGCGGGAGTGATGCGGCGTTTGCGGGAGGTAATCCGCGCGGGAACGTTGGGCCGGATCTGCACGATCACCATTGGAGCGCAGCATCCACTGCGCTATGGCAGCCGGGCGGCGTGGTATTTCGAATCTGGACAGCATGGCGGCACGATCAATGACATCGGCATACACATCTTCGATCTCGCAACCTGGTTGACGGGATCAGAATGGGTAAGCCTCATTAGCGCCCGGGAATGGAATGCCAAAGCAGCCGCTGCACCGCATTTCAAGGACTGCGCGCAATTCCACGGATTATTGCAGAACGGAACCTCGTGCTTCGCCGACGTCTCGTATCTTGCTCCCGACAAACTTGGTTACGAATTGCCCTACTATTGGCGAATCACAGTACATGGCACATGCGGCCTGGCCGAGGCCGGCTACGCGGTCCCTCATCTCACCGTCGTGACAGACAATGATACTGCCGTCCAAGAATTCCCCGGTGCTATCGGGGAACCTCGTGGATACCTGCAGGATTTTCTCGACGAAATTTCCGGGGTTCCCATTGCCGAAGGGCTGACCACCCAAAGGGTGCTTCATGTCTCCCGATGGGCGCTCGAAGCTCAACTAATCGCTCGGCAAAAATCATGAAGACCAAGATCCTGGAGGCCAGTGTCGATTTTCTCGAACAGCCCTTTCTCAATCCCATTCAAATCAGCTCGGGACTGATCACCAAAGCCACCGAGGCGCGGGTCACCGTAACCGTGCGAGTAGGAGCCTCAGAGGGAACCGGCTGCGGCTCGATCTATCTGAGCGATCTTTGGGCATGGCCGGGAGCCCCACCCTCGCGCGACGCGAAAGATGCCTCCATGCGCGAACTCTGCAGGATCCTCGCAACGTCACTTGCTGACTGGTGCGGCGGTGAAGAGGAGCACCCGCTGGAACTGGGACTACGCCTTCACCATTCCCTTGACTGCTCCGAGGCATGGGCTACTTTGCCGCTGCTCGCGAGGGCCGTTTGCGCAAGCCCTTTCGATGCGGCCATTCACGATGCTGCGGGCCATGCCACCGCTCGTTCTGCATTTCATTTCTATGAAAACGACGTGCCCCTACCCTCAGCGGACGCGTGGTTTGTTAACAAGAACGCCTGTGACGCGATTCGACGGACATTACGGACGCCGCTAAACGTGCTCGACGCCTGGTGGTTGATCAGTGCCAAAGATGATCTCGAGAAAATAGTGCACCACGCCATCGCAAAGAACGGCATTAGCCGTTTCAAGATCAAAGTGCTGGCCAAGGATAACGCGGAAGACGCGGCTCGCACGGCCGAAGTCTTCCGACGGGCCCGCAACTGGGGCCTCTTCCCGATTTTATCCATAGACAGCAATGAAGGCAACCCCCATGCAGACTCAGTGGCAGATTATCTGGATCGGCTGGAGTCGCTTGATCCGGAAGCCTATGCCGCTCTTGCGTACCTTGAACAACCGACCACACGAGATATTCTCGCCAGCCCGCAAAACTGGACGGGCATCGGAAAGCGAAAACCCATCCTTCTCGACGAAGGATTAACCTCCCTGGAAATTCTGCCGTTCGTCAAGGAACAAGGCTGGAGCGGACTGGCCCTCAAGACCTGCAAAGGCCATAGCTTTGCACTTGTCTCCGCCGCCTGGGCCAAGGAAAACAGCCTCGCCCTATCGCTTCAGGATCTCACCAATCCCGGCTATTCCGGCATTCACTCCTTTCTTCTCGGCGCCCACATTTCCACCCTTAATGGGATAGAATTGAACTCTCCCCAATACACTCCCGCTGCCAATCAGCCCTGGCTGCCCCGGCTCTCCGGCCTGTTCGAGCCGAAACACGGCGTCCATCGCATGGAAGACACCATGGCACCGGGTCTAGGCTCCTCCATCGTCCAACTATTATGAAACCACTCAACTTCGCCGTTATCGGCTGCGGCTTGCTCGCCCGCCAGGTCCATCTGCCCAACCTTCGCTCCATCGAAGAAGCGGAAGTCCACACTTGCTGCGACCTCAACGACGCAAACCTCGAACTCTGCAAGGTCTTCGAGCCCAAAAAATACACGCGTGATTTTCACGAAGCCATCACAGATCCGGAAGTGGACGTGCTGCTCGTGGCCACCACAGAAGCGTTTCGCGTGCCTATCATCGAGGCCGCTGCCGCCGCCCAGAAACCGGTCTATTGCGAAAAACCGCTAGCCGATACCTTGTCCAACGCTCTGGCCATCGAGCGACTGGTCGAGCAAAGCGGCATTCCGTTTTGTGTCGGCCACAATCGCCGTTGTTCCCCGGCCATGATGGAGGCGCGGGAGATTTTCACCTCGCACATGCGCGACCCGGCTCCGCGTGCCTGGCGTTTTGAACGGGACGGCGTGGATGACATGCCCATCGGCAATAACTAGGGCGCACCCGTGATCGCCATCCGCATCAATGACGACTGGAAATCTTGGAAACCGGTCCATTTGCAAAGCGAATTGAATCGCCGGGCCGGCCTCGTGCTATCAGAGGGTACTCATTTCGTTGACCTTGCCACTTGGTTTCTGGAGGCCAAGCCTTTGAGCATATCTTGCGTTGGCCAGGGCCTGCTGAATCACTCCATCGTCATTAAGTATTCCAATGCCAGCCTGGCAACAATCACCATGGCAGCCACCGGCTCCTTCGGCTACCCGAAGGAGTTGCTGGAAGCCATCGGCAATGCGGGTATTGTCGCCGTCGATCATATGCTGGAAGTTCGGACCGCAGGCATCGCCGGTACGCGCCCTTTCAAGCTCTTCCCGATGCTGAACGATCGCCATCCTCATATCGGCACTCAAGGCGGACTTCACGGCTGGCTGGAAAAAAAGCGCGCCGCATGCGAACAGGCAGCCAGCCGCGGCCCCCCCTCGGAACAATTCACGGCCGAACCTAACAAGGGGCACAAACAAATGCTGCGCGAATTCATCCGCGAGATTCGCGGCGAACGTTCTGCAGTATGCCCTGCCTCCAGTGCTGTAGTCGCAACGCGCATCTGTCTGGCTGCGGCAAAATCGCTCTTCGAAGAACGCATGGTCAACATGACGGAAATCGCTGAAAATACCTGACTCCAACTAGCTTTTAGAATGCCCGATTCTCCCAATATCAGCGTCCGGCGGATGGTACCAATTCAATCAGTTGATCTAAATTCAATCCAGTCTGTTTTTGTCCAAGCAGAGAGCATCCCTCTCGGGCAAAATTATCCGGGCGGCGACATCTTGGCTCCCCCGGTCGGTTGGGTGCGTCTGGGTTGGTCCGGTAGCCGTGAGTAAATTGACGAGAATGAGACGGGATGGCACGGCCATCTTTGAGGGAGAGTGAACCATCCTCTTTGACTTCTTTGACCGTGACGATTTCCCCATTTTTCAAACGCTCCCGGTGCAAAATTGCTCCGGATGAGCAGTTTTTCACCGGGAGCGGTGGCGAGGGTACGCGGTAAGCCCACATCAAAGCCCTTGTACTTTTGTGGATTAAAAAAGGATCGGTAACCATCCTGGCGTTCCAGCGTCAAACCCTGAGCATCTTTGGAAACGACCGATGCCATCTCATGTTTCGGAAATCCGCCGCTGTCTCAGTGAACACTCACCCACGCTCGACATTCGGGAGCACGTCACCTCAACTTCTGGGCGACTTTTTGTGCCGTTTCCATGAAATGAATCAATGCCGAATGTTTGTTCTTAGGGGACCAAGCAGCGCAATAACGATAATGGGGTACAGGACGGGCCAAGGGAATAAACCGAATACCAACAGTAGACAGTCGGCTGAATTGAGCAGGTAAGATCGTCACTCCAAGCCCAGCAGCAACATAATTTAAGACGGTGACAGGCTGGCCAATTTCCTGGACCACATGAGGCTGAAAGCCCGCCTGTTGGCAAAGCACGATCAACCATGGATTGTAAACCGGAGCGCTGAGTCGTGCTCCCAAAAGAAAGCGTTCCTTTGCGAGGGCAGCTAGAGGAAGTGCCTTCGTTAGGTAACGTTTTGTGGTGACAAGGGGATGGTCCTGCGGGAGAACCGCGACCAGTCTTTCTTCTCGAATCGTGGCCAGTTGCAGATCGCCAATCTCTTTGGAAGGAAGACCAAGTCCAATAAAGCCGAGATCGAGTTGGTGGGCATTGAGCGCAACGATCTGCTGGGTGGTATCCATTTCCGTCAAACGTAATTCGACATCGGAAAATTTTGCACGGTAGGCCCTTAGAATGGAGGGAAGCAAGCCGTGCCCCAAGGAAGCCACAAAACCGAGTGAGAGCAGACCGGTCTCGCCCTAGGCGATGCGTCGGGCAATGCGAGTGCCATCCTCGACTTCCCGGAGGACGCGGCGGCTGCTTTCCAGAAAGTTGCGGCCTGCCGCAGTAAGGCTGACACGATGGGTATCACGTTCCAGCAACCGTACACCGATTTCTCCCTCCAACTGCCGGATCTGTTCGCTTAAGGAAGGCTGAGTGACATTCGTTCGTTCGGCCGCCCTGCGAAAACTCAGCTCTTCCGCGGTGGCGATAAAATAACGGATATGACGCAATTCCATGTATAGAGGTTCTGGTAATAGTTATTACCTATGACTGTAAAAACATCAAAGTAATTCACTATTACCTTACAAAGGACAAAATTGGCTCGGACTCAAAAGGCAGCAAGCCGAACGAAGTTGGCGGGTGTTCAATCGTTTTCATTCCTTATGATCGTGGAATTAGACCCATCCAGAGAATTCTGTCGGCGTTCGCTGAGCGAACCTGATGCCTTCTGGTCCGAGCAGGCCGATTTGATCTATTGGCAAAGGCCGTTCACGCGGGTGTGTGATTTTTCGCGGCCACCCTTTGCCAAGTGGTTTGTTGGCGGCAAAACCAATCTCTGCTACAATGCGGTTGACCGTCACTTGGTGGACAGAGCCGATCAGCCGGCGATTTTCTTCCTATCCACGGAAACAGGAGAGGAGTGACATTTTTAGGCGGGAACAGCTCCATATACGGCCTTCCATGATCGTCTGCCGACATGTCCTTGAGCATATTTTTGATCTTCCCCGATTTTTACATGAGATTCGCTTCACCTTGTCCTCTTGGTTGCCGGTACCTTTCTTTTTTGAAGTTCCCGATATGGACTGGATCGTTAATCAACAGGCTTTCTGGGATTTTTGCTACGAACATTGCAACTACTTTACGCCAAACTCCATCCGTGCCTGCCTGCAAATGAACGGATTTGAGGTAAAGAAGATAAGCCCTGCCTACGGCGGACAGTATCTCTGGATTGAAGGCCTTGTCTCAGAAGATAAACCAGTGAAAAGCGCCCAAGATTCAGGCGTCGATCTATTGATTCAGCGTTTACTGTCCTATTCCTCGCAGGAGCAGAAAAACATCGATCAGGCTCGAGCTTTCCTGCAGAGGAAAGAGCAGGAAAAGCGTCATATCGTCGTCTGGCGGCGGCCACCGCCGCGTAATCACGCAGCATGGTTGGCAACTTGAGGATCTTGAGGTGGTGACGCAACAGCAGGGTGGAGGGAGGTTCCGCGTTCACGCCGCACCTCCAGCCGCGGCCAGGAACT
>JAMFSY010000157.1 GCA_026225555.1 Methylacidiphilales bacterium | reverse complement strand
CGATTGCCCAAACCTTCGTCGTAACTATTTAAAATACGCTGTCGTAAATCCACGGAGAGGGTCTTCATGGACCCTCATCTTACACCATCCCTAAAAACGGTTACAGTATTATTTAAAATGCTCTAGGGTAGGGACGGCAGTCCCTGCCGTCCGACTTAATCACGGACGCGAAGGGACTCGCATCCCTACCTTATGGCTTACGCCACCTCGGTGTTATCCAGCCATGCCTCGGCGATAAGTGCGTGTCCTGCCGCCGTTGGGTGTACGCCATCCGCCGCCCAGTAGGCCGCCGGGGCCTGTGTGGCGGCCTTGGCAAAAATGCCGTCCAAGGGCAGCAACTCGGTATCGAATTCGAGGGCGAGCTTGCGCGCGACATCGATCTTTGGGTTGAGATCTTCCCGCCAAGCGTAACGGTCCTCGGGCACATGGAGCAGAAAGGGTTCAAGCAGGACGACCTGGGCGTCGAGTTCCTTGCGAATCTTTTCGAGCAGCGCGCGGTAGTTCTTTTCGTAGGTCTCCGTGGAGGTCGGATTGTTGCTGTCATAACGCCGCCAGGTGTCGTTGATCCCGATCAGGATGGAAATCACCGTCGGCTTCAGGTCGAGCAAATCGGGCTGGACGCGTCCGAGCAAATCCTCCGCCCGATTCCCGCTGATGCCCCGATTAAAAATCTGGAGCTCTGGTGAGGCGAGAAGGAGCTGCAATTGCGCCGCGATGAAAGCGGCATAGCCGAAGCCGAGATGGTTCGCGTCGGTGCGCACGCGTCCGCAATCGGTAATGCTATCGCCGGTGAAAAGAATTCTGTCGTTGGGTTGAATCAGCATAAGAGGCGATGCTGCTTGGCGGGGCCCTTATCGCAAGGCAAAAGTCTCTGTCTTCCCTTTGCGCGCTGCGTGAAATAACAGATCAGGAGCCCGCAAGTGCCTCGGGACGGATCACTCCCCGTTGCGTCGTTTTCAGAAAGTTGACCAGGGTCTTCACCTGCACATTCGCGGCATCGGCGGAAGCCTCGATCTTCTCCACGGCCTGCGAGAAATTCAGCGTCTTGTCGGCCAGCAGGCGGTAGGCGCGGCGCAGGGCCTTGATATCCGCCTCGGCAAAGCCGCGTCGTTCCAGGCCGACATGGTTCACGCCGCGCAGATTGGCGGGATTGCCATCGGCGATGAGGTAAGGCGGGACGTCCTGCACGATCTTCGTGCAACCCCCGATGATGGAGTGTTCGCCGATGCGACAGAACTGATGCACCGCGCTCAGGCCGCTGATGACGGCGTAATCGCCGACCGTGACATGCCCGGCCAACGTGGCGTTGTTGGAAAAAATGGTGTGGTTGCCGACCACGCAATTGTGCGCGACGTGCGTGTACGCCAGGAAAAGATTGTGGTCGCCGATGATCGTTTTCTCGCCGGGGGCGGTGCCGCGATGGACGGTGGAAAATTCGCGGAACGTATTGCCTTCACCGATCTCGAGGAAGGTCGGCTCGCCCTTATATTTCAAGTCCTGCGTCTTGAAGCCGATCGCGGCGTAAGGAAAAAACTCATTGCCCGGCCCGATTTTGCTCGGGCCGTCGAGCGTGGCGTGATGACCGACGCGGCAGCCGTCGCCAAGCTCAACTTCGGCACCGATCACGGCATAGGCGCCGACCTGGATGTCCGTACCGAGCCGCGCCCGGGGATCGATGAGGGCCGTCGGGTGAAGGTTCGAACTGCTCATGAAAATCAGGTGTCGATCAGGCCGAACATCATCTCGCATTCCGAGACGATCTCGTTCTTCACGCGGCAGACGCCGATGGCCCGGGCGATCTTGCCGCGCGACTTGGTCAGTTCCACCTCGATGATGAGAGTGTCGCCGGGTACGACGGGCTTGCGCCATTTCACCTTGTCCGCGCTCATGAAGTAGCCGATTTTTCCGGCGACGCCGTTGGCGCGGCTGACCAAAATGCTGGCGACCTGCGCCATGGCCTCGACTTGCAGGACGCCGGGCATCACCGGGTGCCCGGGGAAATGACCGGGGAAGAAAGGCTCATTCATCGTCACCGCTTTTTGGCCGACGATCTTGGTCGTGCCTTCGAAGCCGAGGATCCGATCGACGAGCAGGAACGGGAAGCGGTGCGGCAGGATCTTCATGATGTCCTGCGAATCCATCCCGCCTTCGCCCATGGGCACATGCTCGAAGGGCATGCGCTGCGACTGGCGGACCTTGTACTGCTTGTAAAGTTCGCGCGCCAGTTCGACGTTCAGCCCGTGGCTCGGCTTGACCGCGTAGATGTGAGCCTTCAACCGCGCGGGAAACAAACTCAGGTCGCCGATGATATCGAGGATCTTGTGGCGGACGAATTCGTCGTCATAACGGAGAGGCTCGCGCGACAGGATCGCATCGCCGCGAATGACCACCGCGTTCTCCAGGCTGCCGCCCTTGATCAGCCCTTTTTCCATCAGCGGCTGCACTTCCTCGTAAAAAACAAAGGTGCGGGCCTGCGCGATATCCTTGCCGTAATTGCCCGTCTCGGGATTCCAGGTGCGGTACTGCGTGTGCTTGCCGAGATGGTTTGCATTCGTACAGCTCACTTCAAAGCGATCCGAGGGCCACGCGATGATGTACCCGCCATCGCGGCTGGTCACGCGCACCGGTTCATGCACCTCGTATTCGGCCAGGGGGGCGTCAAGTTCCTGCACGCCCGCTGTCGCGAGCATCTCCAGGAACTGGCGCGCGCTGCCATCACCGATCGGCGGTTCGTTGGCATCGAGCTCGATCAGGGCATTATCGATGCCGGTGCCGCGCAGGGCGGAGAGCAGGTGCTCGACCGTGTGGATCTTGACATTGCCTTCGCCGAGCGTCGTCGCCCGTTCGACCTGCTTGACGTTATCGATATGGGCATTGACCGTCGGTTCATCCGGCAGATCGATGCGCTTGAAGACGTAGCCCGTGTTGGCCGCGGCGGGCTTGACGGTGAGAGTGACTTGGGAACCGGTATGCAGCGCGAAGCCCTTTGTGGAGGAAGCTTCGCGGACGGTTGTTTGCTTGAGACTGGCCATAGGGGATATAACCGGTTTTGCGCGGAATTGGCAACTCCTGTTCAGGTGGAGAAGACAGCCTCCCGCGTTCCGAATGAGGCGATGGATGCGAAGTGGCCCGCGTCCCTATCGGGATGCCCGATAGGAACGCGCCAGCAAGGTCACCGGATGCACGACTTCCAGCTTCAGCCCGCGCCGGGCTACGCCGTTTTGGATCTGCAACAGGCACCCGGGATTTCCCGTGGCGACGATTTGCGCGCCGGTCTTCACGATATGGTCAACTTTGCGTTGCAGAAGCTTGTCGGCCATTTCGGGCTGGATCAGATTGTAGATGCCAGCGCTGCCACAGCACCACATCGACTCGGTGAGAGGAGCCATCTTCAGACCGGGAATGGAGGCCAGTAGCTCGCGCGGCTGCACCGTGATCTTTTGCCCGTGGCAAAGATGGCAGGCATCATGGTAGGTCACGATCGCTTCGGTCGAGGGTTTCGCGGGCGGTTGAATGCCGATCTCCACCAGCCATTCGCTGATATCCTTCACCTTCTCCGACCACTGGCGGGCCTTCGCGGCGTAGAGAGGATCTTTTTCCAGCAAGCGATCAAAATGCTTGAGATGCGAGCCGCAGCCCGCCGCGTTGGTGATGATCGCATCGAGCTCATCCAGGTTGAAGCAATCGATCAGCCGCCGGGCGAAGCCCTTGGCCATCTCGTATTCGCCATTGTGGGCGTGGAGCGAGCCGCAGCAGGCCTGTTGCCGGGGCGTGATCACCGTGCAGCCGTTGGCGCGCAGCACCTCGGCGGTATCGCGGTTGACGTCGCTATAAATCAAGTCCTGCACGCAACCGGTGAGAAGCCCGACGCGATAGTGCGATTTTCCGGAAGCTTCTTCCACGGGCTGAACCAAGTCGGGCGAGAAATGCCGCTGGATTTTGGGTGTCTTGGCTTCCAGACCGCGCAACGAGCCGGGGAGGAGATGCAAGATGCCGGAGCGCCGGATGAGCGTCTGCAACCCGGTCGCCTGATAAATCCACAGCAAACGGCCCGCCAGCCGCAACCGCCATTGCTGGCGAAAGAGCACGCCGAGCAGCAGCCAGCGGAAGATACGCCGTACGGGTGAGGCATGCAGGGCGGGACTGCGTTCCGCTTCCGCTCGCGCCATTTCGAAAAGCTGGGTGTAATCGACTCCGGCCGGGCACGCCGTTTCGCACGCGAGGCAGCCGAGGCAAAAGTACATTTCGTCCGCAAAGGCCTTCTTCGCCTCGAGCTGACCGTCCGCAATGGCGCGCATCAGCGAAATGCGTCCGCGCGGACTGTTGCGCTCGATTTTTGTTTCGACGTAAGTGGGACAGGTCGGAAGGCACATGCCGCAGTGCATGCATTGCTGCACGACGGAATAGTCCAAGTCTTTGAGATAACTCACCTCCCTAACGTGCCACGATTACCACGCGTTCGACAAGCCTCTGGAATTGACAGCGTCGCGCTAGGTGGCTTGCTTCAGGGATGAGCGAACTTACCGTCGGCGCGCCCGCGCCCGTCTTTTCCGCGCCGGATGAAACCGGCAAGACCGTTTCCCTTTCCGACTTCAAGGGCAAGACGGTCGTCCTCTATTTTTATCCGAAGGACGACACGCCCGGTTGCACGGTGGAGGCCTGTTCATTTCGCGATGAGCATTCAGCCTTCCAGAAGAAAGGGGCCATCGTGCTCGGGGTCAGCCCGGACAACGCGAAGAAGCATGTGAAATTCATCGAGAAATTCACGCTGCCCTTTCCGCTGCTCAGCGATATCGATCACCAGGTCGCCGAGGCCTACGGGGTATGGGTCGAGAAGAGCATGTACGGGAAGAAATATATGGGCATGGAGCGAAGCACGTTCGTGATCGACGGGCAGGGGAAGCTGAAGGCGATTTATCGCAAGGTGAAGCCGGCGGAGCACACGGCCGAAGTGCTGGCGGCTTTATAGGGCGAGGGCGGCCCCGCCTGCCGTTTTTCCTTTTCCACGGACGCGAGGGGACTCGCGTCCCTACCTTTTGAGGTGGAAAAATCCCTTGGCAAGTTCCCTCGTGCTGGCAACTATGAGCCATGGCGTCCGATCTTTTCGCGAATGCTTCGTTATATACGCCGCCTGAACCGGATTCGCTGAAGACACTCGATATCAGCGAGCAAGTCATCGCCGGACTGATCCTGCGGATGATGCACATCAACACCTCGATGGTGGCGCACGAGATCGCGGCGGAAATCTGCCTGCCCTTTTTCAACGTCGTCGAGCCGATCCTCACCATGCTCCGGGACAACCGGTTGCTCGAGATCACGCGCGGCGACATGGCGGCGGTCTCCTATATCTACGGCATCACCGACGGCGGGCGCGCCCGGGCGATGCAATATTTCGAGCAGACGACTTACGTGGGGCCCGCGCCGATTTCGGTCGAGGCCTATGTGCAGATCATTGCCGAACAAAGCCTGCGGCAGATCACGGTGCATGCCGATCGCCTGCGTGACGCTTTTCGCGGCCTCGTTTTCGATGAGAAGATTCTCGACCAAGTCGGCCCTGCCGTGAATTCGGGACGCTCGATCTTCCTTTACGGTCCTCCTGGCAACGGCAAGACCTCCATTTGCGAACGTATTGTCAAATCGTTCGGCGGGTCGCTCTTCATTCCCTTTGCGCTGGAGGTCAATGGCTCTATTATCAAGGTTTTCGACGAGTACAATCACAAGACGGTCCCGCCCAAGGCGGACATGCGTTTGCAGGGCAAGTACGACCGCCGTTTCCGGCTGATCGAGCGCCCCGTCATCATCGTCGGGGGCGAGCTCACCATGGACTCGCTCGACTTGATCTGGAACGCCGAGTCGCGCTACTACGAGGCCCCCTTCCAGCTCAAGGCCAACGGCGGTGCGCTTATGGTCGATGACTTTGGCCGCCAGCGCATCGACCCGAAGACGCTTCTCAATCGCTGGATCGTGCCGCTCGAAAAGCAGGTCGATTTCCTCACGCTCCATACCGGGACGAAGATCGAGGTGCCGTTCGACGAACTGATCGTTTTCTCCACCAACCTCAATCCGCGCGACCTGGTCGATGACGCCTTCCTGCGCCGGATTCGCTATAAGATCCCGATCAACGATCCCAGCCACGAGAATTTCCGCGCCATTTGGCGGATTATGAGCGAGGTGAAGGGCATTCCCTACGCCGATGAGATTGTCGATTATTTCGTCGAGAAGCACATGCGCAGCAACGGGCGTCCGCTTCGGGGCTGTCTGCCCCGCGACATCCTCGACAACATTCTCGACGTCTGCCGTTACCGGCAGATCGAGCCCACCGTGACAGCGGAAATGCTCGACGACGCGGCTGAGAGCTATTTCGTCAAATTCGACGACCAGATTTACGCCAAGTAAACGTCGCGATAGAGGTAATTGGAATTTAGAATGATGAGATTCTCCGGTAGGGGCGTCTTAGTAATAGTCAACCAACCCACTCGCCTCCCCATGAAACGAATCCTGCACCTCGGCGTTCTTGTTACCGTATCGGCTTTTTTATCCATCCCGGCTCTTGTCCGCGCTCAGGATGCTCCTCCGCCACCGCCGCCGGGCGCTGACCAGGGACCTGGCCCGGGACAGGATCAAGGACCGGGGCCCGATCAAGGCGGGGGGCCGGATCAGGATGCTTCCTACCAGACCTTCTACGATCAGCTCGGCGACCAGGACGGCAACTGGATCCAGACCGACGACTACGGTTACGTTTTTCAACCGAACGTTCAGGACCCCAATTGGGCTCCCTACACGGACGGCTCCTGGGCCTACACCGATGAGGGCTGGACCTGGGTTTCGGACGAGCCTTGGGGCTGGGCGACTTATCACTATGGCCGCTGGGCGAATATCGATGGCACCGGCTGGGTCTGGGTGCCGGGCACGCGCTGGGCTCCGGCCTGGGTCAGTTGGCGGTTTGGCGGCGGCTACGCCGGTTGGGCGCCGCTTCCCCCCGAAGCCGAGTTCGGCGATGACAGCGACTACCATTTCGGCGACGACGTCGATGCCAGTTTCCATATTGGAGCCGGTTGGTACAATTTCGTTCCCGAGGGGCATCTGGGTGATCGCAATCTGCGGCATAACATCATGGATCGCAGCCGTAATTTTTCGGTCATCAACAGCACCCGCAATATCACCAATATCAACATCAGCCGGAACCAGGGTGGCCGGGGTGGCTTTGGTGGCATTGCCGCGAACGGCCCGCCGCTTGGCGAGGTCAACGCCCATGCGACGCATAAAGTTCCCACGGTCAGGTTGAGTGGGTCATCGGCTCCTGGGAAATCGGGCGTGCAGGGAAACACGCTCTCCGTTTTCGCTCCCAGGGTGAATGCCGCCACCGCGCACCAGGGAAAGCCCGCGACGGTTTCCAACACGATCAATCATCCGAACTTCAATCGGGGGCAGTCGGCTGCCAAGCCGCTCACGGTTCATTCGACGGTGAAGAATGGTGGGGCGGCAGGTTCCCCAGTCGTGAATCATCAGGCCACGTCCCAGGCAGAAGCCGCTAGCACGGGCCAGCCTTTCCATTCTCAGGGAACGGTGAATAAGGAGGAACATCGCGCCAATACGCAGACTCAGTCTCCGGGCGCTTTTCAACCCCAGACGCAGGGGGCCGTTCATCCGGAGGTACAGCATACGCAAACCCCCTCGCAGGGGAACTTCCAGCCCCAGGTCCACGAGGTGCAGCACACGCAAACCCCTTCCCAGGAAAGTCTCCAGCCGCAGGTGCGTGAAACGCCGCACACGGAAGCTCCCTCACAAGGTCAATCGGAAGTTCGCCATGAAGAGCAGCATGTGGACCGGCCCGCAAATAATTCCCAGCCGCAGGGACAGGCCACCCATGTGGAGCAGCACGCGGCCGCACCCGCCCCTCAACATGCCGCGCCCGCGAATAAATCCGGCGGCGGTGGCGGAAACGACAAAAAGCAGGGCCAATAACGGCGGGATCAGCTCAACCGCTCGAGCGCTTCGAGATACTTGGCGCGCGTGTTTGCCACGACCTCGGGCGGTAATTCCGGCCCGGGGGCGGTCTTGTTCCAAGTCGTAAGGGTTTTGAGGTAATCGCGCAGGTATTGTTTGTCGAAGCTTGGTTGCGAACCGCCGGGCTGGTAGGTATCGGCGGGCCAAAAGCGCGAGCTGTCCGGCGTGAAGATCTCGTCGGCGAGAAGCACCTGACCCGTGGCCATTTCTTGGCCAAACTCAAGCTTCGTATCGGCCAGCAGGATACCCCGCGCATTCGCATAGGCGGCGGCCCAGCTGTAAAGGCCCAGCGTCAGATCACGCAGTTCCGCGTAGCGTTCCTCGCCCAGTTCGGCGCGAGCCTCGTCGGGCGTTAGATTCTCATCGTGCCCGTAGTCGTTCTTGCGGGCCGGGGTAAAGAGCGGCTCGGGCAGTTGGTCCGATTCGCGCAGACCGGTCGGCAAACGGTGGCCGCCGACGGTTCCCCGCTCGCGATATTCCTCCCAGCCGGAGCCGGCGAGGTAACCGCGCGCCACGCACTCGACCGGGAAAATCTCGCATCGGCGGCCTCGCGTCAGGCGTCCGGCAAACTCGGGCAGATCGGCCTCCGCGGGCAGGCTGTAACTGAGGACATGATTCGGGCAGAGATCGGCGGTGAGGGTGAACCAGTGGGCCGAGAGCATGGTGAGAATCTTGCCCTTGTCGGGGATCGGGGTCGGCATGATGACGTCGTAAGCCGAAATACGGTCGGAGGCGACGAGCCAGATTTCGTCGCGCCAGGTGTAAATGTCGCGCACCTTGCCGCTGCGCACCGTCGTCACGCCCGCCGCGGCAAGCCGTTTTTCCAGGGAATCCATGGGGCAAATTAAAATAGTTTGGATAGGATTAACAGGATTTCCCGTTTTCAATCCCGCTAATCGTGTTAATCCTTTCGGAGATGTTTCCTCCCTTATCGTTGGCATGACGACTTACATCCTGCGCCGCCTCCTGCTGATTATTCCGACGCTGTTTGGCATTACGCTGCTGACCTTCCTGCTCGTTCGTCTTGCGCCGGGAAATGCCGCGCTGCTGAAAGGCGGTGGCGGGGAGGGTGGAGGCCGGGCCATGACGGCGGAGCAGCGGCTGGCCACGATCAAGCTTTACGGTCTTGATAAGCCGCCGCTCGTCGCCTACGTCGATTGGGTCGGACGCATCGCGCGGCTCGACCTGGGCGAATCATGGATCGATCACCGTTCCGTCACCGCGAAGATCGGCGAGCGAATCGGGCTTACCGCCAGCATCGCCGGGTCGGCCCTGGTCCTCTCTTATCTCATCGCTATTCCCCTTGGCGTGACCGCGGCGTTGCGGCGAGGGCAGGGCATCGATCGTGTCCTCACCTTCATCCTCTTCCTGCTTTACTCGATTCCGAATTTCGCCGCCGCGTTGCTGCTTATTCTTTTTGTGGCCGGCGGCGATTACCTAAACCTGCTGCCCATGTACGGCATCAACTCGATCAACGCGTCCGAGATGGGGACCTGGGGATGGATTTGGGACCGCATCCTGCACATGATCCTGCCGGTCGTTTGCCTGACTTACGCCAGCCTTGCTTCCATCTCGCGTTACGCCCGTGTCTCGATGCTGGAAGTATTGGGGCAGGATTTTCTGCGGACGGCCCGCGCGAAAGGCCTATCGGAGCGCGTCGTGATCCTGCGCCACGCTTTGCGGAACGCGCTCATCCCGCTCATCACGATTTTTACGCTGGAGCTGCCTGTGCTCATCGGCGGCTCGGTCATCATCGAGACCATTTTCTCGTTGCCCGGCATGGGCCAGCTCATGCTGCAATCGCTCGAGAATCGGGATAACCCGACCATCATGGGCATCACCGTCCTGGCCGCCCTGGTCACGCTGGGCAGCTATCTTATTGCGGACATTCTCTATGTCGTGGTCGACCCTCGGATGAAATACGAATGAGTACGAATCCGCCCGTCATCACGAACGAAACTTATGCGCACCGCGTCGCGCGGCGTTTTCAGGCCGATGCCTTCGCGCGCAATGGTCTGCGGATGGTGATCTTTCTTTTCATCCTTGCGACGCTTGCGCCATTTCTCGCGAATAGCCACGCCTTGATTCGCGTGACCGATGGGCAGACAAGTTTTCCGATCTTTCTCAGCCTGGATCCGATCGAGTGGCGCTTCCTGATCTACGTTCCGCTCGGCGGGGTGGTTTATCTTTTACGCCGCCGGCTTCTCACGCATTGGCGGATCGCCCTGTGCCTGGTCGTGGCCGTGATTGCCTTGGTGGAGATCGTCCTGGCCTATTCCCATCCGATCAATGATCCCACCAACGACCGTGACCGGGCCGCCTCGTTCAAGCTGCTGCCCCCCATTCCCTACTCACCAATCGAGACCACGCGGGACCAATTCGCTCCGCCTTCGTGGAAACATCCCTGCGGGACTGATTCGACGGGGCGCGACATCGCCGCGCGCATGCTGCATGGCGCACGCACCTCGCTCTCCATCGGTTTCGTTTCGCAGAGCATCGCGCTGTTCATTGGCATCGTGCTGGGGGGACTCGCCGGTTATTACCGGGGCTGGACCGATATCGCGGTCTGCCGCTTCATCGAGATTATGGATTGCTTTCCATCCCTCCTCCTTATTCTGGTGATCATTGGAATCTTTGAATCGCAGAACAATATGTTCGTGATCATGGCCGTGATCGGCTTCACCAGCTGGACCGGCGTGGCCCGTCTCGTGCGGGCCGAATTCCTGCGGCTCAGCGTCCAGCCCTTCACGCTCGCGGCGCAGGCGATTGGCGCGACCGATCTTCGCGTCATCCTCCGGCATCTGTTGCCCAACTCGCTCGGGCCGATCCTCGTGGTCGGCACGTTCGGCGTCGCCTCGGCCATCCTGATCGAATCGAGCCTCAGCTTCCTCGGCTTTGGCATGCAGGCTCCCACGCCTTCCTGGGGCGATATCCTGAACGAATCGCGCCGCTATATCGACTTCGCCTGGTGGCTCGCCTTTTTCCCGGGGCTCGCCATCCTGATCACCATCATGTCCTACAACTTCGTCGGGGAGGGGCTGCGCGATGCGGTTGACCCCCGCCTGCGTTTGAAATGAGCGCGCCCTTCCTGCACGTCGAGAATCTCGGCATCCAGTTCGGGCCGACGGATAATCCCTTGAAGGCGGTCGATGGCATTTCCTTCGACCTAGCCGCGGGCGAGACCTTGGCCGTGGTGGGTGAAAGCGGCAGCGGCAAAAGCGTGACCGCCCTGGCGTTGACCCGCCTGCTCGCGACGCCACCGGCCCGTTATGTTTCCGGCAAGATCGAGTTTGAAGGGCGCAACATGCTCACCATCCCGGAGGATGAATTGCGCAAGGTTCGCGGCAAGCAGATTGCCTATATTTTCCAGGAACCGTCCTCCTCGCTCAACCCGGTTTTTACCATCGGGTTCCAGATCCAGGAGGCCATCGAACTGCATCGGCCCGAGGTGCGCGACGTGCGCGGGGAAATCGTGTGCGCGCTGGAAAGGGTGGGCATCCGGCAACCGGCCGAACGGCTCGGCGATTATCCGCATCAGCTCAGCGGCGGCATGCAGCAGCGCGTGATGATCGCCATGGCGCTCGCCTGCCAGCCGAAGCTACTCGTCGCCGATGAACCAACGACCGCACTCGATGTCACCATCCAAAAGCAGATCATGGACCTGCTCAAGGAACTGAAACAGACGAGCAACATGACGGTGCTTCTCATCACTCATAATTTTGGACTGGTGGCCGATTTTGCGGATCGCGTGCTGGTGATGTTTCGCGGACGGATCGTCGAGAGCGGCCCGACGGCGGAAGTGCTGCGCAACCCGCAGCATCCCTACACCCGCGCGCTGATCGAATGTGTGCCCAAGCTGGGACAGAAACAGCGTCGCCTGAAGGTGATTGATTATGCGGGGATTGAATGAACTCTGAACCCTCACCTCAGCCCCTCGTCCAGGTCGATCATCTCAAGGTCTACTTCCCCATTCTCGGAGGCATTCTGCGCCGAAAAATCGGCGAGGTGAAAGCGGTGGATGACGTCTCCTTCACCGTCAATCGCGGGCAGACGGTCGGACTGGTGGGCGAGAGCGGTAGCGGCAAGACCACCGTGGGCCGCGCCATCATCCGTCTGACCGAGCCGACGGCGGGTGTGATTTCCTACGAGGGCAAACCGATCTCGAAGTTAAGCGCCGGAGCCTTCCGGCCTTACCGGAAGAAGATTCAGGTGATTTTCCAGGACCCTTACAACTCGCTGAATCCGCGACTCTCGATCTTCGAAATCATCGGCGAGGCGCTCGAGATTCATTTTCCGCAAATGTCGCGGGCCGACAGGCGGGAACGAGTCGCCGGTTTGCTCGACAAAGTGGGGCTGAAACGCGATCACCTCGACCGTTATCCGCACGAATTCAGCGGCGGACAGCGCCAGCGGGTCGGCATTGCCCGCGCCCTGGCGGTGAATCCCGAATTCATCGTCTGTGACGAGCCGGTCAGCGCGCTCGATGTCTCCGTCCAGGCGCAGATCGTGAATCTGCTGCAGGATTTGCAGGAGGAACTTGGCCTCACTTACCTGTTCATCGCGCATGACCTCGCCGTGGTCGAACACATCAGCGATTTCGTCCTGGTGATGAATGCCGGAAAGATCGTGGAGGCGGCGACGGCGGAAGCGATTTACGCCAATCCGCAACACGAGTATACCCGCAAGCTACTCAGCGCCGTGCCAACGCTCTAGGCTCACCGCTACTGCGTCTGGACGACGAATTTCCCGTTCCGGACTTCGATCGAGGTCGCGCGGTCGAGCACCTGTTTGACGGCTGGGGTCTGATCCAACTGGGTATTGAGCGGCCCGGCGATCTGTTCCGAGATCATGGGGAGATTTTCCTTGGGCACATCCTCCGATCCAATGCGAAGACTGTGCAGGAGGAGGGTCACGCTCTTGGTGGATGAATCGAAGCCGGGGGTGAACTCCGCTTCGCCGTTGATGAAGCGATCCTTGAGAATGCCAAGGGGCAGCAGGCTGGTGGGCAGGCTCATCTGCACCTTGCCTTTGTTATCGGTCATGCTGACAAAAAGATGGACCTGGCTGGCGTTGAAATCGGGCGCGCGCGCGATCAGCGTGTTGATTTCATCGGCGGTCAATTCCAGTGTGCCGGGCTGGCCTTGTTGCACGGCTTGGTTAAAGGTGGTCAGCTTCTGCTCGGCTGCGTGGTAAACATCGTCTCCACCGTCGAAGGTCTGGACGGTGCTCGGAGTTTGGGAAGTCAGCGCGTTGCCCTTGGAATAAAGAAAATAGCCGCCGCCGCCGACGAGCGCCGCGCAAAGCAGGACCGCGACCAATACGATCAGGCAGCCTGCGCCAAAGCAGCCCAGGCCCCGTTTTTCTTTCACGACGACGACCGGCGGAGGATTAGCCATGCGGTTGGTTTAACGGAGGCGAAGCGCGGCGGCAAGCGGCGAATCAGGACGTCGCGCGGTCAGAGCCCCCGGACGACGCTTGTCTTCCAGGCGGGATGATTCGCGATCAGCCGCAGGGCGCGAGGGAGCAGGACGCGTCCCGGTTCCTGATGCGGCCAGGGCGAAGCGCCCGAGGGATGCGGCAGAGGCACGAGATCGAAGCGATGCCCGGCATATTCAGCGGAGAAAGCCGAGCCGATAATCGTATCGAGTTTAACGCAGGGGATGAATTGCGCGATGGCGAGCTTTCCCACCGGGATGACGAGATGGGGCTGGAGCAGTTTCATTTCCGCCGCGAGCCAGCCGGAGCAATTTTCGATCTCCGAACGGTCGGGAACGCGGTCGCCTCCCGTCGCCTTCTTGCCGGGAAAACAGCGGCATACTGCGGCCATGTAGACCCGCGAGCGAAAAGTCGCCTCGTCCACGCCGGTATGTTCCTGAAACCAGCGGAAGAGTTTTCTTCCCGCAGTCCAGGCGAAGGGCCGGCCCATGACCGGCTCTTTGTCGCCGGGCGCCTGGCCGACGAGGAGGACTCGGCTCACGACCGCTCCGCCGCTCACCACTGGTTTTTGCATCTGCGGGCAACGCTGGCAGCGCAGCAATGCGTCGACGTGTTTCTGTAATCGGGCCTGGTCGCTAGCGGGAATCACCGGAGGAAGATGAGGCGTGGGAAGCAGTGATCAAGAGCAAAAGCGAATTCAGTTCCTCATGGGCGGGCGTGGAAGAGCCGGGCCCGTAACGCGCGCGGGCCACCAGTTGGCCGGCGTTGCGGATCATTTCTCGCTGTTCCGGAAACGCTTCCGCCGCGCGATCGGTGTAGGCCAGAGGGCCTTCCCAAAGGGCGCGAGGGACACCCCGTTGCGCCAGGTTACGGCAGAATTTTGTATAGAAGGCCTCGATCGGCACCACGGCTTTTTTGCGCCGGATGATGGCGCCAAAAATAACGGCGCAAATGGCGATGGCCGCGAGGCAGGCCAGTCCCAGTGCGTAACGCACTTCACCAGTCATGCCGAGGGCCTGCGCCAGCCGGATTTGCGTCTGCGGATCGTAGGAGAAAACCCAGTCGTCCCAGTTGGATTCGAGTTCCTGCCGGCGCAGTTGAACTTCGAGCAGGCTGCGCTTCAGCCAGCCGGGGATGTGGGCGCTGGAAAGGAACGTGACGCGGTGATGCGCCACTTCAATGGAGAGGCTTTCGTCGGGCGCTCCCGCTTCCCGGGTGAGAGGATTCGCGGCCAACATATCGGCGTTGGAAATAACGGAGGTCGGATCGACCCGCCGCCAGCGTTTCTCCGACGCGATCCACACTTCATCCCAGCTGTGCGCGTTCGATTGCTTGATGATGTAGAGATTGTCGTACGGGTTGTATTGTCCGCCGTGATAGCCGACCACCAGTCGCGCGGGATAACCCCCCAATCGCATCAGCACGCCAAAGGCGGAGGCATAGTGCTCGCAAAAGCCGATCTTCGTATTAAAGAGGAAATTGGCCAGGGTGCCACCGGCCCCCGGCGACTCGCTATATTTAAAGTTCTCCCGGCGGAAGTAGCGGAGGACGGCGAGAATGTAATCGTCCTCATTCCGGCAGCCTTCCTTAAGTTTAACGGCGAGCGCCCGCACCCGCGGATCGATCTGGTCATCCTTGGAGTGGGGCAGGTCCAGGGCGACTTTCAGCAACTCTTCGCTCATTTCGGGCTCCTCCACCTCCGGCGCGGAGGAGACGGTGTAACGCTCCTTCCGGGTCAGGACCATGCCCGGTTCCTTGATCTGGAGAACGCCGCCATTGAGCGCTTCCGATGACCAATCCGCGGAACCGGCATTGGGATCCGGCGCGGCGAGATCAATCGGATGATCGAGCGCGAAAAGCCATTTGTGCAAATGGGGCCAGATGGTGATTTCCTGGTCGATGAGGCGCTGGCCCGGAATGGCCCGGGGCAGGCCTTCGTTCGGCTTTTGGGGCGCAAAGGCGCCGTTGCCGGGCGTCCAGATTTCGTGGTTGTAGCCCCAGAGAACGATCGCGCGCCAGTACATCTTGTCAGTCGTCGTGACATCGTCTCCGGTGATCTTGACGGTCATCGCGGTGGAATCGTCATCGGCGAGCCGCGAGATGCTGCCGGGTTCGATCTTGTCGGTCAGGCCGATGGAGGAGTCGTCCATGCCCAGTTGCAGCACGCCGTGGTAACGGGGGAAGAAAAAGAAAAGGAAAAGTGTGAGCGGCAGCGCCTGGAGAAAAACGGTGGCCGAGACGCGCAGCATGCGCAACAGACGGTCCTCCGGCTGATCACCCATGCTGGTGCGAATGAGCAGGGCGGTCAGCACCCACATCATGATAAGGCAATAAATGAAAAGCTCGATCGCCTGCGAATAAAGCAGCGAACTCATGACCACGAAAAAACTCGAGAAGATGATCAGCGCCACGTCGCGCGGTCCGCGCCATTCGAAGAATTTGATCGCAAGCAATCCGGCCATGAAGGCGGTACCGGCGTCGCGTCCGCCGACGGTATCGAACTGCCGGTAAATCCCAGCCAGCAGGCAGATGGCGACGAGGCCGCAAATGGTGGGGCTCGGAAGCCGCCACCTTCGGATTTCACCGATGGAGCGAATGACCATCGCGACACCCACGCCGACGCTGACCCAAAGCGGCAACTGCTGAACGTGCGGCACCAGGGCGAGGAGAAACGATCCGACGAGGCAGAAAAAAAGGAAAAGCGACGGGCGGGTGGACGGATTGGTCCGCCCGGATTGGGGTTGAAAAATGGACCACATCGCGAAAGAAACTTATGGCACACCGGGGCAACTATTTCGAGCAAACGTAAATCAGGCTTCCGTTTTCCTATGCCGACTCTTCCGGCGCAGAGGCCGGGTGAGAGGCTATCTAGACCGTTTTAATCTCATTGAGATCTCATTCCCCCGAAGCTTGCTTCGGTTCGGGTGGTAGCTGCCGCGCGCCGTGCGGTGGTGTCTTTCGAAGAGGAGCGGAGTGTGGGAGCTTTTTCTTCTCTCCTCCGTCGCACGGCGTGCGACGGCTACCTCGGGATGTTTGCTCCGGGGTTCTTTTACTGCGACTATTTAACTGGAAATCGCTCTAGGAGGCCGCCCGAAAGGCCTTCGCGAGCGCCTCGGGGAAAAGCTCATGCTCCGCTATCT
>JAMFSY010000156.1 GCA_026225555.1 Methylacidiphilales bacterium | reverse complement strand
GCGTTCATCCATTTCGATCTCGAGCAATGGAGCCTGCACGAAATCACCTACCGGGTCTTCGAGCGGCTCGCGCTGGAACCGGAGTTCGCCGGATGGCCGCATCTCGGCATCGTGGTGCAGGCGTACCTGACGCGCGCCGATGACGATCTCGACCGGCTGATGGCGCTGGCGCAAAAACGGGGCGCGCCGGTAACCGTGCGCCTGGTGAAAGGGGCCTATTGGGATTACGAAGTGATCCACGCGCGGCTGCACGGTTATGCCTGTCCCGTCTTCACGAAAAAGAGCCACACCGATGCGAATGCGGAGCGACTCGCGGGCCGCCTGCTGGAAAATCGCGCGGCGCTTCAACCCGCTTTCGGCACGCACAATTTGCGCACCCTGGCCGCCACGCTTGTCCGCGCGGAAAAGCTGGGCGCGAAGCCGGAGGAATTCGAGATCCAGATGCTCTACGGCATGGCCGACGCGGAGCGGACGCTGCTGCGCAATCTTGGCCATCGCGTGCGGCTCTATGCACCGGTGGGCGATCTCATCACGGGCATGGCGTACCTCGTGCGGCGGCTGCTGGAGAACACCGCGAACTCGAGTTTTCTGCGGATGAGTCACCACGACAAGGCTGGCATCGAGGAGTTGATGGCAACGCCGGAACCTGCCGCGGAACTGGTTCCCCAACCCGAGATCGACCCTCAGAATGATCTCCACGCGTCCTTCGAGAATTGTCCCCTCACCGATTTCAGCGCGCCGGAAAAAGATGAGATTTCCTCCTTCACTCACGCGATTACCGCCACCGCTCTGGAAATGCCGTGGCAGGTTCCGGTCGTGATCGACGGCCAGCCGCGCACACACGGCGAAGCGCTCACTCACCTTTCGCCCAACGATAACACCCGCGTGGCCACCCGCTTCGTGACGGCGACGCCAGGCGATCTCGACCGGGCCGTCGCCAGCGCAAAAAAGGCGTGGCCTGCCTGGCGCGACTTGCCGCTGGAAATTCGCGCGGCCCGCGTGAACGATCTCGGCGCGCGTCTTGAACGCGACCGATTAGCCCTCACCGCGATCGAGGTGCATGAACAGGGCAAGCCATGGCGCGAAGCCGACGCCGATGTGGCCGAGGCAGTCGACTTTTGCCGTTACTATGCCCGACAGGCGTTGCTCGAACTGGGCCCGCGGTGCCAGGGAAATCTTCCCGGTGAACACAATCTGCTTACTTATGAAGGACGCGGTCTGGCGGCGGTCATCGCGCCGTGGAATTTCCCGCTGGCGATTCTTTGCGGCATGGCGGCGGCGGCGCTGGTCGCGGGCAACGCCGTGTTGCTGAAACCGGCGGAGCAGGCGTGCGCCGTGGCCCATGCTTTTTATCGTCACGCCGTGGCCGCTGGAATTCCGCCGGAGATTCTCCAGTTCCTTCCCGGCGATGGCGAGGCGATCGGCGCGGCCCTGGTGCGCCATCCCGATATCGTCCAGATCGCCTTCACCGGCAGTCGCGAAGTCGGAACGGTGATTCTCCGACAGGCGGCGGAGATCGTGCCGGGCCAGTCGATGATCAAGCGCGTGGTCTGCGAGATGGGTGGAAAGAACGCGATCATCGTGGACGACGACGCCGATCTCGATGAGGCGGTGACTGGCGTGATCCAAAGCGCCTTTGGCTATGCCGGGCAAAAATGCTCCGCCTGCTCGCGCGTGATCGTGCTGGAAGGCGTTCGCGACAATTTTATCCATCGGCTCAAGCTCGCCATGGCGGCGTTGATTCCGAAAAGCGCCACTACAGCCGATTGCCAATTGCCGCCGGTGATCGACGAAGTTAGTTATAACAAACTCATGAAGATCATGCGCGAGCCCGGTCCCGACGCGAAGCTGATCCATCGCGGCGAAGCGGGCGCGGGAGGCTGGTTTGTTCCACCGACTCTCATCGAAGTAAGCGATCCCGGACATCCCCTCATGCAGGAGGAACTCTTCGGTCCAGTCCTGACACTCTTGGTGGTGCGCGATTTTCCGCACGCATTGGAGGTCGCCAATCTCAGCGCCTTCGCCCTTACCGGCGCGGTTTATTCGCGCAGCCCGGTGCATCTCGCCCAGGCCCGCGAGACATTCCGGGTCGGGAATCTCTACCTGAACCGGCCCTGTACGGGAGCGCAGGTCAATCGCCAGCCGTTCGGCGGCTTTAAGATGAGCGGGGCGGGGATCAAGGCGGGGGGCCCGGGTTACCTGCTCCACTTTGTCGAGATGCGCGTCTGCACGGAGAACACCATGCGGCGTGGGTTTGCGCCCGAGGCACTCTCCTAGTAGAATTAAGTATCAACAACCTAAAGGACTCACCTTTTTTCATCATCCGCTAGGCATAATGCATTCTCCTCTATACACTACGCCGAATCTATGACCGTCCTCGTTGCCGATGACCACGATGTCAATCGCAAGCTCCTGCGCGCGCTTCTCTCAGCGGAGGGTTACGATGTCGTCGAAGCAGCAAACGGCACGGATGCCCTGGCGATTTTACAAGCCGCGCAACGCCCGATGGTAGGCCTGATCGATTGGGAAATGCCGCAAATTGAGGGCATCGAAGTCTGCCGCAAAACGCGCGCCTCGAATGCGGCCATGCCGCTCTTCCTGATTCTCGTCACCGTGCGGGACAGCAAGCAGGACGTGGTCGCCGGTTTGCAGGCGGGCGCGAATGATTATATCACCAAGCCCTTCGACAAGACCGAGCTGCTCGCGCGGGTGAAGATCGGCGGGCAGATGGTGGAGTTGCAACAGACGCTGACCGAGCGCGTCGAGGAATTGAAGGACGCCCTGATCAGCGTGAAGCAACTGAGCGGACTGCTCCCGATCTGCAGTTACTGCAAAAAAATCCGCGACGATCAAAATTACTGGCAGCAGGTGGAAGCCTATGTCGGCAAACATTCCGAAGCCCGCTTCAGCCATTCCATTTGCCCGACCTGCTACGAGGACATCGTGAAGCCGGAGATGGTGCGATTGGGAATCAAGCCCTAAGCGATAGCTTATTATATTAAGGTAGGGACGGCAGTCCGTTCCCATTCTGAATATCTATTGCCTCACTGGAGCGGAATCGTTAGTCTTCCCCATGCCGAGTAGTGCCATTTCGCACCGCCAATCTTGGACCAAAAATATCGTTCAACTGCCTCTAGTTAAACAGGTCATCGGCTTTCTTTGGGCGTCGCTTTACGTCGTCACGCTTCTTTCGTTGCTCTCCTACGATCCGGCTGATCTCGGGTTCAACGTTTTCCCGCCGAACCCGGTGCCGTCGAATTTCATCGGCTATGTCGGGGCGAGCCTCGCCGGCTGCCTCTTTTATATGTTCGGCTTTGGGGCCTATCTTGTCTCTTTCCTGTTCTTTCTTTGCTGCCTGGCGAGTTTCTTCGGCGTGAACATCCAGTGGCGCTGGAAACCGATCTGGGTCACGCTCTTTCTCGCCAGCGGCTGCTGCCTGCTGGAATTGCAGCACTTCGGCGGCGTGCATCTGATTCAGCGGGTCGCCAATTTCGACAGCCCCGGCGGCCTGATCGGCGAGGAAATCATCCGGCTCACCGTCCCCTACGCGCTCGGCTCGGTCGGCGCCGGGGTGCTCTTCACCACCGTCTTCGGCATCTCCGCGATCTATCTTTTCAACGTCAACCCGGTGCTCACGGTGCTCGGCGCCTTCTCCTGGTACCGCACCTGGGTCGAGCATCGCGAAGAGCAGCGCCTGGCCAATGCCTCGCCCCAGGAACAGCTCGAGGCGCGCCAGCAGCACCTCCGTAAAAAGTTCGAGGAGCTCCAGAAAAAAGCCGCGCTGGAACCGGCCCCGGAAATCGAGGAACCGGTCGCGCGTCCCCTGCCCCGCGTCCACATTCACCGTCCCGAAGACGATGTGGAGGAAGAGCCGATCAAGCCCCCCGCCCCACCCGCGCCTGAGAAACCGGTCAAGGCTCCGAAGATCATTCGCCCCGCGCCCATCGCCAACCAGGGCAGCGTGGCCGCCGCACTGGCCACGACGCATGAGAATTACGTCTTGCCCTCCATACAACTCCTCGCCGCGCCCGCGGGCAAGGCACGCGATGCCGGTTTGAGCGAGGAACAACTGCATCAGAATCTTAACCTGATCGTGGAGACACTGCGGCTTTTCGGCGTGCAGGCCGCGCCCGGCGACATCACACCCGGCGCGACGATCACCCGTTATGAGGTTTATCCCGCGGCGGGTGTTCGCGTGGATAAGATCAGCGCCTTGGGTCGCGATCTTTCCCGCGTGCTCTGCGCGGAGCGGATCAATATTCTCGCGCCGATTCCAGGCAAGGACAGCGTCGGCATCGAGATCGCCAACTCGAACAAGGTCGCGGTGTTCCTGCGCGAGTTGCTCGAGAGTAAGGACTGGCACAACACGACCGCGAAAATCCCGATCGCGCTCGGCAAGGACGTCTACGGCAAAACGCTCGTGGCCGATCTCGCCGCGATGCCGCATCTGCTCATCGGCGGAACCACCGGCTCGGGCAAATCGGTTTGCATCAATTGCATCCTGATGAGTTTCCTCTTCCGCTTCAGCCCGGATGAATTGCGCCTGATCCTGATCGATCCCAAGCAGGTCGAAATGCAGGTCTATAATTCCATTCCCCACCTCGTCGTGCCGGTCGTGACCGATCCGAAGAAGGTCATGCTCGCGTTGCGCTGGGTGATCAACGAGATGGAAAAGCGTTACCGCATTTTGGCCAAGGTCGGCGTGCGCAACATCGCGAGTTTCAATTCCCGCACGCGCGATCCCGAGGCCAAACCGGCGGAGGCGCCGCCGCAACTCGAACTGAATGTCGATACCGATGTCGATGAACAGGACGACGAGTCCGATGAACCGCAGTCGCCGCCGATCCGCGTGCCGCGCGAAGACGATCTTGTGATTCCCGACAAACTTCCTTACATCGTCGTGATCGTGGACGAGCTGGCCGACTTGATGCAGACCGCGCCCGCCGATGTCGAGAGCGCCGTGGCCCGCCTGACCGCGAAGGCGCGCGCCGCCGGGATCCATCTCATCGTCGCAACACAAACCCCGCGCCGCGAAGTCGTGACCGGCGTGATCAAGACCAACATCCCGGCGCGGATTGCGTTCCAGGTTCCCAGCGGACTTGATTCGCGCGTCATCCTCGATGAGAACGGCGCGGAAAATCTGCTCGGCCGGGGCGATCTGCTTTATCGTCCGCCCGGCGTGGGACGCCTGACCCGCGGCCAGGGCGCGTTCGTCTCCGACGAGGAAGTGCAGACCGTGGTGAAATTTGCCGCCGATCAAGCCGAGGCTGTTTTCGTCCCCGAAATCCACGCGAAGCTTTCCGGCAAAGCCACCATCGAGGTCAGCGAGGAGGACCAGGAACTGATCGTCCAATGCTTCGACGTCATCCGCCAGGAGAAAAAGGCCAGCACCTCCAATCTTCAGCGACGGCTCCGGCTCGGTTATAACCGGGCGGCCTACGTGATCGATTATCTGGAGCGGGTCGGCGTCCTTGGGCCAGGCGATGGGGCGAAACCCCGGGAAATCCTGGTCGATCTGGAGAGTTATAATCTCGAGTTTTAGTCCGGCCTCGGGGAAGAAATCGGACGGCACGGAGTGCCGTCCCCACCCTTTGAGATCAAATAGTTAAGTGCAGCAGTACCTCTTGAATACTCGGGCCACTGGCCCTAGGATGCACGTTTGCCCATGAAATCAGTCGGAAAACAACTCGAAGAAGCGCGCCTCGCCAAGAACTGGACCCCCGAACTCGCGGCGCGTGAAACCAAGATCAAGGTGGATCGCCTGCGCGACCTCGAGGTCGACGACTACAGCCATTTCTCCAGCCCCACTTATGCGCGCGGCTTCGTCCGCACCTATGCGCGGTCGCTCGGGCTCGACGAGTACCGCATCCTGCGCCAACTCGACAACAAGCTGCCCGAGGACGACAACGCCAGCTTCGCCAACGACACCGGGCTTCCCTACGTGCCCGAACCCTCGAAGTCGACCATCGCCAGCAGCGTCAACAGTACCGGCCTCTATGTGGTCATGGGCCTCGGCATCGCGGTGGCGCTCGTCATCTCTTTTGTCCTGCTCCAGGCTTACCGCGCCGGGGAATTGCCGCGCTACTTCGCGAGTTCCTCATCCGACAGCTCCACGAACGCGGCCACTACGAACACGGCCCCGCTGGTCGATTCCGAAGCTCCCGCCCATGCCCTGCCCGTCGATCCCAACGACACCACCCATAGCGTCCGGGCGCTGCCGGTCGACTTGAACGCTGTCGCTGCCACGGATACCAACGCGGCGCCGATATCCTCGGGCACCAACACCGCACCCGTTGCCGAGGTCGCACCGGCGGTTCCGGTCGCTCCGGGGGCTTCCACCGATTCTTCTTCGCCATCCTCCACCGATATTCCCGCGCATGCGCTCCGGGCGTTGCCGGTCGATCCCGCGTCCCTCACGAATGCCTCACCGGTGGTGACTAATCCGGCCCCTGTTCCTGTTTCCGTTCCCGCCGCGCCTCCGGCAGAGCCCACGCCCCAAGCCGCGCCGCCGTCCGCCAGTACCGGTCCTGCCCCGGTCAGCGCGCGGGCCAGTAACGCCACAACCACCACCGCGGCCGAGCCGCCCCCGCTCCGCGCTCTCCCCGTTGATCCGAGCGAACTGGCCTCCGCCGCACCTTCATCCACGGTCCCGCCGATGAACGCAACGCCTTCCGCTCCTGTATCGGACAGTGGCAGTACCGGAACGGTCGTTACCACGCCGGTCGATCTGTCCGCGCCGACGACGTCCGCCGTCAATGCTCCGGCACCCGCGCCTTCCGCCAACAAGAATCTCGTCCTGACCGCCTCGCGCGATTCGTTTGTCCGCGTGACCTCGATCGATGGCGCACAGGGCAAGGAAGTCCTCTACGCCAGCGTGCTGCGCGCCGGGCAATCGCTCGCCTTTGGCGGTCGCAAATTTTCGGTCAATGTCGGCATTCCCTCCGCCATTGACATCGCGCTGGATGGCGTGAACTACGGGCCGCACAGCGATAGGGAATCACCCGAGACCTTCACCCTGGAATCCCACCAACCATGACCGCCACGACTCTCTCTCCCGCACCGGAGGCCCATCTGAAAGTCGGACTGGTCTCGCTCGGCTGCGCCAAAAACCTCGTCGACTCCGAAATCATCGCGGGCCACCTGCAACTCGCGGGCATGGCCCTGACGCCGAATCCCGACGAGGCCGACGTGATGATCGTGAACACCTGTTCCTTCATCGACGCCGCCAAGGAAGAAAGCATCGGCGCGATTCTCGAGGCCAATCAGCGCCGGGGCCTGCATCGCCGCCACAGCGCGCAAAAGCTGATCGTCGCCGGTTGCATGGCGCAGCGCTTCGCCTCGGAATTGCGCACCTCCATGCCCGAAGTCGATGCCTTCATCGGCCTCGACCAACTGACGCAGATCGTGCCGATCATCGAAGGCCTGATGGCGAAGGACCGCGCGGAAGAAGAGGCGCCGGAAAATTTCGTCACGCCGCAGCCGAAGTTCATTCCCGACTTTGACACACCCCGTTTCCGCCTCACACCGCCGCACACCGCTTACGTGAAGATCGCGGAAGGCTGTAACCATCCCTGCTCGTTCTGCATCATCCCGCAAATGCGCGGGCGTCATCGCAGCCGCACGGTGGAATCGGTCGTGGCCGAAGCGCGCGCCCTGGTCGCGGAAGGCGTGAAGGAATTGAATCTGATCTCGCAGGACACGACTTATTTCGGCATGGACCGGTGGGAGGAAAAAGCGGGTCCTCGCGCATTGGTCGATTCGTCGCGCGGCGATTCGCTGACTTATTTGCTGCGTGAGCTGCAGAAGATCGAGGGCGATTTCTGGATCCGGCTGCTTTACACCCATCCCGCCCACTGGAGCGACGAACTGATCCAGACCATCGCGGAATGTCCCAAGGTGGCGCGCTATGTGGATATGCCGCTCCAGCATATTTCCGAGCCGATGCTTGCGGCGATGCGGCGGGAGACTTCCTCCCAGCACATCCGCGATCTCGTGCAGCGCATTCGCGCGGGCGTGCCGGGCATCGTCTTGCGGACGACCTTCATCGCCGGTTTCCCCGGGGAGACGGAAGAGGATTTTGAGACTCTGCTCCAGTTTATCAAGGACACCCGCTTCGAGCGGCTCGGCGTCTTCAAGTATTCGCAGGAGGAAGGCACCCGCGCGGCGAAACGCGAGGGGCACCTGACCGCCCGCACCAAGGAATCGCGCTGGAAAAAGGCCATGGCCCTGCAACGCAAGATTGCCCTCGAACAGACCGCTGCCGCCGTTGGCCGCCGCATCCGTGTGCTGGTCGAAGCGCCGGGAATTGCCCGCAGCGAGGGCGATGCGCCCGAAGTGGACGCACGCGTTTTCGTGCCCCAGGATTTACCGGTGGGCGAATTCGCGGACGTGCTGGTCGCGGGCGCGCAGGAGTATGATTTGGTGGCGATCCGAGGTTAAAAGCCAGCTCGTCCGACCATTGACATTTTCATTAACCACACTTTAACATCATTTTATGCGCTGGATGGTATTTACTGGCTTAACTCTCTTGCTACCAGTGGTCGCGCTGGCCCAGGAGGCCGCGCAAGGCCATTCTCCCCAGCGCAATCAGCTCCCGGCGCCGACGGCCGAGCCGGATAACGTCCAGGCTTATGCCCCTCCCGCCGCGCGCGAAGATGAAGGCCCGACAAGCGAAGATCGGGGTCCCGCCCAGCAGCATTTCATTCTTGCCACGCATACAGATACGCTTGCCCAGGAGGATAATCCGCCGACGGTAGGCAACGCCCCCCCTGAAAAGATCGCGCTGGATAAGAGGATCAAGATTGCGCTGATCCATGATGTTCAGAACGACGGCCTCAGCAAGGATACCCAAAATCATGCGCTGGCCTTTGAACTCATTTATCTCAACTGGGGCGCGGTGACACAGTCCCAGCTCGAGGCCCGGCGCGGACACTACTTCACCAACACCTGGACCAATCGCGACGCCAAGGGCGACTTTGTCGCGTACTTCCAATACCGGCAGGTCAAGAGCCGGGAAATCGTGCGGACCCTGACGGAACCGATGCTGGGAGTGAAGGGGACGGTGCGTTCCTACTTTGCCGTGGTCGGCAAAGCTTACCTCGCCTATGGGCCGGTGGCCTCATGGCGGTTCACCATCCGGCGGGGCGATACGGTCGTCGCCGAGGCCAAATCGTTCATCTGGTAACCCAAGACTTCTATGCTCCATCTCATTTTCGCCCAGGTTAACATCACTCCGGTCGAAGAGAACATGGGGCTCTTCCATCTCATGCAGCGGGGGGGATGGCTCATGCTGGTGCTCTTCGCCTGCAGCGTGGTGGCCCTCGGCGTCTTTGCCGAGCGGATGCTCTACTACAAGCGTTGCCGCATGAACGTGAGTGAATTTCTCGCCGGCGTCCTGGCACTGATCCGCCGGCAAAGTTATGTCGAGGCCATTGCCCGTTGCGAGGAAGGCCACGGGCCCATTGTTTCCGTGGTCCGCACCGCAATCTACAAGCGGCACCTCCCTTCCTCGGAACTGCGCGAAGTGGTGCGCGAGATCGCCCAGCTCGAGATTCCCCAGTTGGAGGCGAACGTTTCGCTGCTCGGCACGATCGGTTACGTCGCGCCGCTGCTCGGTTTGCTCGGCACAGTCGCCGGGATGATCGAGGCTTTCGTGCAGATCAACCGCACCAACGGGACGGCATCCGTGGCCGATCTCTCCCAGGGAATTTATCTCGCGCTGATCACCACCGCCGCCGGGCTGGCCGTGGCGATCCCCTGCTACCTGGCGCACAATTTCCTGGTCGCCCAGATTCACCAACTGGTTGCCGACATGGAGCGGGCCGGGATCGAGACGATCCACACGCTGACCGATCTGCCCCGCAAGGACATGATCGCGGTGCCTTTCACTTCGCAGGCGGACAAAGAGATCGTGAAGATCGAACCCGCGGCGAAGAAGGCTTAAGGCCCGCTTTTCGCAGGGCCCTCATCTCGAATAAAAACGAGAGAGCATTCCGAGGTAGCCGTTGCACGCCGTGCGACGGGGGAGAGAAGAAAGGCTTTCCACCCCTATTCCTCCTTCGAAAAGACACCACAGCACGGCGTGCGGCGGCTACCACCGAGCCGAAGCGAGTTTCAGGGAATTAGCCCCAAAAGATTAAAAAGGGGCCTTCCCGGCGGCGTCCGGACAAAGCGCTTGTCCGGACCGCTCGTGGTTCTGAACCGGGGAAGCTTAGGCTTCCTTGACGGTCGAGGGAGTCGTGCCGTTTTTCGAAGCGACGCCGAGGCGGGTGAACATCTTCGAGAAATCGCTGGAAGGCTGGTTCTTGCCGCTGAGGGTATTCGATTTACCCACGAAGACGACGCCGTCATCCATCGCGAGGCGGTTCGTGTGCAGGTCGCCGTAGACTTCGGCCTTGCCGCGCAGCTCAATCCGGCCGGTGGCATAGACGTTGCCCTGGACTTTGCCGTGGATCTGGACGTCGTTGACGCGGATCTCGGCCTTGATCATGGCTTCCTCGCCGATCATCAGCGAGCCGCCTTCGGATTCGATCGTGCCTTCGAGCCGTCCGTGCAATTGCAGTTCACCAGAAAAAGCGAGAGCGCCCTTGAATTCACAGTCGGCGGTCAGAACCGTCGTCGCGCGCGTTCCGTTGGGGCGCGGGGAATCGGAAGGAAGAGGGGGGCGTTTGTTGGGATCGGTGGTAAATGTGGCCATAGAAGTGATGGGTTAGTTTTAGGTTAGCATCGAGGCGAGGTCAAGAAAGGGAGCGTTTTCCGCGCCGAAAGTTAGTCGCGGACAAATTTATGCCGGGTCAGGGATGGGTCGTCATGGCCTTGAGGATAAGGTCTTCCGAGTCCTTCTCAATGATCTGGCGTTTGATGGGATTGATGACGTGCGTCAGGGCATACTTGCGCAACTTGCGCATATCGCTTTCGGTTCGCACGGGCGGGAAAAGGTACTGTTCCTCCATGGCCAGGTCGACCAGTTCCCGGCCCGTCTGGCCGAGGAACGTGACGCAAAGACGGCGAAAATCGCCGGCAAAACTTTCATCGACTTCATGCGAGTCCTTCAGCGAGCTTTCGGCCAACTGGGCCACCTTCGCCATGGCCGCGCTCGATTCGAAAGCTTCCTCACTGCGTAAAGCACGATCCAGCACCAAAACGGCAAGATTCAGCGGCTGCCGGAAATCGTGGGACTCGAGATGCTTTTCCATGAAGACCACCAGGTAAAAGCTCTTGGCGAAAAGCCGGGTGTAGACGGCGTAACGCTCGTAAACGAGGCGGAAATCCTGGGTCAACACGCGGTTCTTCCAGCTGAAAAGCGCCAGTTGGTAAAGCTGCGAGGCGATCCGCTTGAGGATGTCGTTGCTGTATTGCCCCGGTACGTCCCGCGCGATGATATTGTGGAACTGATCGAAGACGAAGGCCGCCTTGACCCCCGGCAGCGCGGTCACTTTTCTCAGAGCGTCTTCAAGTTTGGTGGCCATGGAGAGATTTCAGGGGCGAGGCGCGCTAGGCCGCCTCAATGACCGCGTTGACCGAGGTTTCGAGATCATCCTGCATGGCGTCCTTGCGACGCAGGAGGCTGATGAAATTCTGGTCATGACTGAGGCCGACGACCTGGTAACGCTCGGTATCGACCGTCCACTTCTCGCAATTGCCGAAGCCGAGCGTATCCCCCACCGACTTGACGCGGGAGGCGAATTCGACCAGCCACTCGGTGCTCTCGGTCTCGCCCTTTTCCGCGCCTGCTTCGAAAATGACCGTCTCCTTTTCCTGGTCGATGTAGACCATCTTCAAGAGATTCGGCACGGCCTTGAACCGGTCGAAGGGGCTCGCCGGAGCCTCCTTGCGGGTGGGGAACGCGGGTAAGCGCGGCATCTTGCCGCTGGCGGTGGGTGCCAGGGAGGGGTCGAGCAGATACTCGAGCCGGTCCCAAAGAGAGCGCTTGATGCCGAGGGGCAGCGGCGCAATGGTGCGGTCGGCAAGCCTCCAGGTGACGATCTGCGCCAGGGCGTCCTTGCCCCAGAGGGCGGCGTAATTGGCCTCGATCAACTCGCCTTCCTTGAAGTAGAGGAAGGCCGCTTCTCCGTTCGCATCGGTGATGGTCAACATGCAATCGCGCAACGGAAGACATTCCTGCCGGATGATCTCCTCGATCGTCTGCGAATTGGCGGCCATGACCGGCATTAAAACACAGGAGCCGCGAAAAGAAAAGGTGTTGTCGCCCCGTTCACTTTTTAGAAAAAAAGAAAGAAGGACACCCATTCACTATTTGACGTTTAAGAATCAGTAGATTAATGTCTAGTCATGCTACCCACCCGCCGTACCCCTTTCGCCGCCTGTAAATCCAGCCGCGGCGGCTTCACCCTCGTCGAGCTCCTGGTCGTAATTGGCATTATCGCCATTTTGGCCGGTGT